>CANHWS010000214.1 GCA_947464365.1 Cytophagaceae bacterium
AGATACCAAATGAGCCAGCCTTAGCCCTTATCTTTGCCTACAGATGGCCCTTGACCCCCACCATTTTCGTCCCTTAGCACAGCTGACCTATGACCTAGAGGCATTGGATGATGTCGTTAAACGGGTACAGGGACTCGCTCAGGAGTATCCTATCTGGTTGTTTGATGCCAATATGGGATCTGGCAAGACCACCTTCATCAAAGCCTTGATGGCGGACATGCAAAGCTATGATCCGGTCTCGAGCCCAACGTTCAGCATCGTCAATACGTATAGGTTGGTTTCGGGTCCTGCGGTGCACCATTTTGATCTGTATCGGGCCAAATCAATGGAAGAGCTGGACCAGATTGGGATATGGGAGTACCTAGATAGTGGCAACTTGTGCCTGATCGAGTGGCCAGAGCTGATATGGCCCGCCTTATCTGGCGCCGGCTTGCCGATTGTGCTCATCAAACTGGATCCCATAGGCCCAACTGCCCGACAGCTTACCATCCTGAAACTAATACCCGAGGGCGATGCCCATTAGATAAAATCGCTAAATTGGCACAAGCATCACTGCTGGCTAAACTAACCCCATCCATTGTTTGAAATCCGTCGTCTGGGTTGGCCATAGAACATAATACACCAATCCGATCGTTCGATTCTGCCTCGCAAATACCTTTCAGGCCCAACCCTGATCAAATAGCCTAATCCTGGCATTACTGACCTATTACATGAAGGATATGATTTCGCGCTCGTCGCTAGAAACACTTGCTAGGGCAGGGGCCTTATTGCCACAAGAGCTGTTGCAGGAGGTAGCCACAGCCTCAAAAGCCTTGGTCATTGGTGTACCACGTGAGGTCGAGTTGCAAGAGAACCGATTGTGCCTAACCCCTGATGCCGTTGCCATTTTGGTCAGCAACGGGCATGAGGTCTACATGGAAGCAGGTGCCGGCACGGCCTCCCAATTTCAGGACACAGAGTATAGCGAGGCTGGTGCCCAGATCGTTTACAGCAATGTCGAGGTTTACCGAAATGCCCATATCATCCTCAAGGTCAGCCCTCCTACTGTCGAAGAAGTTGGCCTGATGTCCATGGGGGCCACCTTGGTGTCTGCATTGCAGATGAGCCGACTCAACAAAGAGTATATTGATGCCTTGGTGGAACGTAAAATCACCGCTGTTGGTTTCGAGTTACTTCAGGACGAAATCGGTGGTCTGCCCATCGTGCGGGCCATGAGCGAGATTGCAGGTAGCACCACCATGCTGATTGCTGCGGAGTACCTCAATAGCAATAACAACGGCCGTGGGATCATCTTGGGTGGGATCACTGGTGTGCCGCCAACCAAGGTCGTGATCCTGGGTGCTGGCACCGTGGGCGAGTTTGCTGCACGCACTGCCCTAGGCCTTGGTGCTGAGGTCAAAGTCTTTGACAATGAGCTCTATAAGCTACGCCGCATCAAGCAGGAGTTGGGGCACCATATCTTCACCTCAACCTTTGACGTCACCTACCTGACAGATGCCCTACGCCGTGCGGATGTCGTGATCGGAGCCTTGCGGCACGAAGAGGACCTCGCAACTTATATGGTGAGCGAGGAAATGGTCTCAATGATGAAGAAAAATGCCGTCATTGTGGATGTGAGCATAGACCAAGGGGGCTGTTTTGAAACCAGCGAGCTTACCAGCCATAGCCGCCCCACGTTCAAGAAGTATGACGTGATCCATTACTGCGTTCCTAATATAGCTAGTAGGGTGGCGCATACTGCCAGCACCGCCCTTAGCAACATCCTGACCCCAGTGCTGCTGCAAGCCCATCGCATGGGTGGCATTGAAGAAATCTTGTTCGAGAAGGGCTGGTTCATGAAGGGGGTCTATACCTACAAAGGCCACCTGACCAACAAGTCCATCGCCCGCCGCCTTGGCCTTCGCCACCGCGACCTAAACCTTTTCCGGATTAGTAAGTTTTAGGGCCGAACCGTTTTTGGTGCGATTGTGATCATGCCATGCTGATTGCTGCCGATCCATCGTGCCGAGCCAAACTTAAGGCCACAAAACCTGAGGTTAATGGCCCATTTCTTCCTGCATTTCTCTGGCCGAATGCCATCCCCTAGATGAGTGAATTGGTCTGGCCAAAGTGCAATCAGGATCACCAAATGCCCTTGATATGGGCTTTTTTTCGGTTCGGGTGCCAAGATCAACATAAAAAGTAGACCATTATTGCGCAGATCTTTAGGTTCCAATGAGGAGACCTCAACTAGCCCGCAGAAATGGGCGGATGCTGGTTTTTTTGATACAAAGTCGCAGATATCCAGTGTGTAGAGTTTGTATGTGGTCTGTTTCCCAAATATTAGTTGGCATATCAGCTAGTTTAGGCTTAGGATGAAAGGTTGTTTAGCGGTACGAGTGGTATAATTTAAAATCGTTCTAAATTGTTTCAGCAAACAACAAGACCCCTATAATGGCATGATAATCAGGTACTTAATTTGATTTGGGACCTCAGGCCATTACACACAAACCCTAGCGAAAGATGTATTTCAACTTTGTTACTAGGCAGTCGTGCACTAGTTTTGCCCCGGTCTAATAATGCCCTCAAAGGGCCTAAGTGCCGCATCTATGAGCCTAAACAGGTTAACATCGCGATATTGGGTACGGATAGGAGCTATGGCAGCCACCGTACTGACGCTACATTTTTCTGCCATTGCCCAAGACGGAACCGCTACCCCAGCACCTGCTGACGGAGCTGCCGCTGCTGCCCCAGCCCCCGCCGCTGGTGGTGGTGACGCCGTTGCAGGCGAAGCTGTCTTCAATGCCAACTGTAAACAATGCCATGCCATCAACGAGCAAGTTGTAGGCCCTGCCCTGCGGGATGCCCACAAACGTTGGCCTAGTGACAAGGCTTTGACCGAGTTTATCAAGTATCCGCAGAAGACCATCGATGGTGGTAATGCGTATGCTAAAGGCCTGTATGACAAGTACAAGCAATACATGCCGAATCACAACTTCCTCAAGGACGAGGAGATCGGTAGTGTTATTGCCTGGATCAAGGCCGAAAGTGCCAAGCCAGCCACTGCTGCTGCTGCCCCAGTCGCTGCAGACGGTAAAGGTGGTGCTGCTGCCGATGCAGGTGCTGGTGCCGGGATCGACTCTAGCTTCCTGACCTATATACTTGGTGCATTGGTGCTAGTCCTCATCCTCCTGATTGCAGTTTTGGGCTTGATCACTACCGTACTGACCAAGTACCTCAACAACAACGAAAACCTCACCGAGGCTGATAAGGAATACGCCCTAGACGCACCTAACTACAAGTCTTTCTTCGGTAGCAAGGCATTCTTGTTCGTCGTGACCTTCATCTTTACGATGGTTGTCCTCAAGGCTGGTTTTGACAAGGTCTATGGCATCAACGTTAATACAGGTTATGCCCCAACACAACCAATTCCGTTCTCGCACAAGTTGCATGCTGGCACCTACGAGATCGATTGCGGCTACTGCCACACAGGTGTGTACAAAGGCAAGTCTGCAACCATTCCTTCGGTCAACATCTGCTTGAACTGCCACAACGCTATCAAGACAGGCTCGCCGAACATGCAGAAACTCTACAAGGCCGTCGAGAACAACAAACCGATCGAGTGGGTACGTGTACACAACCTGCCTGACCTAGCTTATTTCAACCACTCGCAGCACACCGTCGTGGGCAAGATTGAGTGCGAGAAGTGCCACGGTGCTATCAAAGAGATGGAAGTAGTGGAGCAGCACAGCACCCTCACGATGGGCTGGTGTATCAACTGCCACCGCGAGACCGTCGTCAAGACCGAAGGCAATGCCTATTATGACAAACTAGTGAAACTGCACGCTGACAAAACCAACAAGCCTATGACTGTCGAAAACATCGGTGGTCTGGAGTGTAGCAAGTGCCACTACTAATTACCATTATCCTTTTCGGGGATGATAACCGACCGCTCTAGCAGCTAACAGATATCATCCCCTCTCTATACTAAACGTACTCAGCTCAGTTATCCCCATTATGTCGGAGCAGAACAAGATTTACTGGAAGGGACTCGAGGAGCTCACAAACGAGCCTTCTTTTGTGGCCAATGCCGAAAAGGAGTTTGCCAGTGTGCCCACAGCACCTAGCGCCTCAAGCAACACGCTCGACGGCCTGACTGGTCAGCGTCGTGACTTCTTAAAAGTTATGGGCTTTGGTATGGCTGCGGTTTCGCTTGCAGCCTGCGAAACCCCAGTTAAGAAGGCTATCCCTTTCCTGAACAAGCCAGAAGAGTATGATCCGAGCATAGCCAACTACTACGCCAGCTCTTATGCTGACGGTGGTGACTATTGCGCCGTCTTGGTCAAAACCCGCGAAGGCCGTCCAATCAAGATCGAAGGCAACAAGTTGTCATCTGTCACACAAGGTGGTACTTCTGCTCGCGTCCAGGCATCCATCTTGTCTCTGTACGATACCGAGCGTTTCAAAGCTCCAACTATCCGCAAAAAGGAAACTACTTGGGCTGCTTTTGATAAAGAAGTAGGCGAAAAACTAGCCGAAATCGCTGGTGGCAATGGCCGCATCGCTTTCGTGACGAGCAGCATCGTTAGCCCTAGCTTTAAACAAGCCTTGGCCGAGTGGATTGCCAAATATCCATCGACCAACGTCGTTGTTTATGACCCAGTATCTGCCTCTGGTATCCTGAATGCCAACAAAGCCTCTTTTGGCTCGGCATTCGTCCCTAGCTATTACTTCAACAAAGCCGACGTCATCGTCAGCTTTAGTGCTGATTTCCTTGGCACTTGGTTGTCAACCACAGAATATACCAAGCAGTTTGCCGCTGGCCGCAAGCCAACCGCCGACCGTCCGCACATGAATAGGTTGTATGCTTTCGAGGCTAACCTATCCCTGACGGGCTCTAATGCTGACTACCGTGCACCGATCAAGCCATCAGCCGAAGGTGTTTACGTTGCTGCCCTTTACAACGCTGTTGCCTCGGCCCTTGGTCGCCCAACTGTTGCAGGCGGGTCTATCACCGCACATAAAGACACCGTAGCCCAGGCTGCTAAAGACCTAGTTGCAGCTGCTGGCAAAAGCCTAGTTGTTTCTGGTAGTAATGATGTTAACGTCCAGTTGCTGGTCAATGGCATCAACGAGCTGCTTGGTAACTACGGCAAAACCATCGATATCAACACCCAACTCCTGACCCGTCAAGGTCAAGATGCTGACCTAGCTGCCTTCGTTTCGCAGGCTAAGTCAGGTGGCGTTCAGGCGGTTATTTTTAACGACTGTAATCCAGTTTTTGACTCTGCCCTCGGCACTGAGCTCAAAGCTGCCCTTGGTTCTGTATCGCTCAAGGTTGCTATTGCTAGCCGCCCAGACGAAACTACCGATGCTGTTGACTACGTCGCTGCGGCACACCATTACCTCGAGTCATGGGGTGATGCCGAGCCACGCACTGGTTACTACTCCTTAACCCAGCCAGCCATCACCAAGATTTTTGACACCCGTCAGGCCTTGGAGACCGTATTGCTTTGGTCTGGCAACACCACAGATGCTTACAAATACGTATCATCTTTCTGGGCCAACAACGTCTATCCACGCCAAAATAGCTATGGCTCGTTCCGTGATTTCTGGAACTATAGCCTCCACGATGGCATTTTCGAGGTAGGTGCTCCTTCTCTTCGTTCCTCTACTGCTGGTGCCGTCAAGGATAGCACCGGTAACGTCGTGATGCCAGAAGTAGCAGGTGTTGGTCCGTTTGAGCGTGCCTCACCACATACTGCCAGCTTTAGCGCTGATGTCAATGCTGCTGCCAATGCCGTTGATGGTACCTACAAGGCCACCTCAACAGGTACAGACTTGGTCATCTACGAAAGCATCGGTCTTGGTGTTGGTCGTGATGCCAACAACCCATGGCTGCAAGAGTTTGCCGATCCGATCACCCGTGCTTGCTGGGATAACTATATCACCATCCCGCAATCATTGGCTAAGACTTGGGGTGACTTCAAGGTCAAC
>CANHWS010000215.1 GCA_947464365.1 Cytophagaceae bacterium
GGTCTTTCGGTCGGTTGGGAGTTTAAGCCTAATGACGTTATGTCACCAGATGTCCTACGCAGCTGGATCGATCAGCTAAGAACGGCTGGCACGGCCTTTGAGTTTACCGAGCGAACTTTCGAGACCCGAGGACAGGCAGCCATGGCCCTCTACGAAGCCATCAAGTGATATCGAAACAACAGCAACAAGGCCAACCGAAAGCGGCAAAAACCCAAGGCCTCAAAAAAACCAATCCTCACAGACTTTTTTTTGCCAGTTGTTGGTTAAGATAAAAAAAGACCTACCTTTGCAGTCCGATTGTCAATATCAGCTAAGCAAGGCCCTCAAAAGCAAGAACAGCAGACAGGAAACAAGCGGTAACTAACCCAAAACGAAGGGTCGTTAATTGACGTATTGACCATGGGGGCATTCCAGAGCGGCCAAATGGGACAGACTGTAAATCTGTTGATGTATATCTTCGGAGGTTCGAATCCTCCTGCCCCCACCCCAACAATACGACCCAGATCCGCAAATCTAGGGGGTAGAGGTGGTTATAGTAAAAAGCGGGAGTAGCTCAGTTGGTAGAGCGACAGCCTTCCAAGCTGTAGGTCGCGGGTTCGAGCCTCGTCTCCCGCTCTAGCTTTTTTTTAGTGAAGCTAGGGTGCCGAAGCCGTACTTGTCCTGACAAGTGCGTATTTTGCGCCCGCATTGCAGTATAACAAGCCGTTGTAGCTCAGTGGTAGAGCACTTCCTTGGTAAGGAAGAGGTCGCGGGTTCAATTCCCATCAACGGCTCGAGAATAAGTGGTCTATGGCCTCATGTCATTATGCCCACCTTCTTAACCATATAACCTTTCAATTGAAATAGCTAACATGGCTAAAGAACAATTTGACCGCAGCAAGCCGCACGTAAACATCGGCACCATCGGTCACGTGGACCACGGTAAAACTACTCTTACTGCCGCTATCACTAAGGTATTGGCTGAGAAGGGCCTAGCGCAAATGCGTGACTTCTCATCAATCGATAACGCCCCAGAAGAGAAAGAGCGTGGTATCACGATCAACACAGCTCACGTAGAATATGCTACGGAGAATCGTCACTATGCCCACGTTGACTGCCCTGGTCACGCGGATTATGTGAAGAACATGGTTACTGGTGCTGCCCAGATGGACGGCGCTATCATCGTTGTGGCTGCAACTGACGGCCCAATGCCACAAACCCGTGAGCACATCCTGCTTGCCCGCCAAGTTGGCGTGCCTCAGCTTGTCGTGTTCATGAACAAGGTTGACTTGGTGGACGATCCAGAATTGCTCGAGCTAGTCGAGATGGAAGTTCGCGAGCTCCTGAGCTTCTACAACTATGACGGTGACAACATCCCTGTTATCAAAGGATCAGCCCTTGGTGGTTTGAACGGCGAAAAACAATGGGTTGATACCATCGTTGAGCTGATGGCAGCTGTTGATAGCTACATCCCGCTTCCAGCCCGCGAAATCGACAAGCCATTCTTGATGCCAGTCGAAGACGTCTTCTCAATCACAGGCCGTGGCACCGTTGCTACAGGTCGTATCGAGCGCGGCGTTATCAACTCTGGCGAGCCAGTAGAAATCCTTGGTATGGGTGCAGAAAACCTCAAGTCTGTTTGTACAGGTGTCGAGATGTTCCGCAAAATCCTTGACCGTGGCGAAGCTGGTGACAACGTAGGTCTTTTGCTACGTGGCATCGAGAAAACCGATATCCGTCGTGGTATGGTTATCTGCAAGCCAGGTTCAGTGAAACCACACATCGAGTTCAAGGCCGAAGTTTACGTCCTGAGCAAAGAAGAAGGTGGTCGTCACACTCCATTCTTCAACCGTTACCGTCCACAGTTCTACATGCGTACCACCGACGTTACTGGCGAGATCACTCTTCCAGCTGACGTAGAGATGGTAATGCCTGGTGACAACTTGACCATCACTGTTAAGTTGCTCAACTCAGTAGCTATGGAAAAAGGTCTTCGTTTCGCTATTCGCGAAGGTGGCCGTACCGTAGGTGCTGGTCAGGTAACCGAAATCCTGCTGTAAGCAACTTTAGTCTTAGGTACCTAAGGCAGTACATAAAAGAGGTCCCGACACAAAATCGGGACCTTTTTATTTTAGCTAAGGACGACAGTGTTGTATATCAAGACTTTATCATTACCTTTGCAATCCGTTTTAGGGCAAGGTTTGTAGCGACCCTACATTCTAAGCAACTTGGGCGGGCACAAAAAGCCAAAAGAAGGTAGCTGCCAGATCATCAGCGGCAGCATCACCTAGCTTGAAGCAAACATTAAATACACACGGGAGTAGCTCAACTGGTAGAGTGGCGGTCTCCAAAACCGTAGGTTGTGGGTTCGATCCCTACCTCCCGTGCAACAGTAGCTTAGTCCATCACCTATCCGTTGCCTAGTTGTGCGGTTTGTAATGGGGCACGTAGCTTACTCAATCAACAGTCAACAGCAAACAATACCAAACTGTGAACAGCATCAGTTCGTTTTTCTCGAAGTCGCTAGAAGAGATGAGGACAGCCGTAACCTGGCCTACTTACTCTGAGTTGCAGTCCAACTCGCTTTTGGTCTTGGTTTCGTCCTTGTTGTTTGCCCTCGTCATTTGGGGCATCGACATCGTGTTCGAGAACCTAATGCGTTTGGTTTACAGTTCCGCAGCCTAAGGCTATACACTCACAGCCACATCGGCTATCCTCAGGTAACACCACTATGGCAGAGTGCAAATGGTATGTATTGCGCGCAGTATCTGGTCAAGAAAATAAGGTCAAATCTTATCTTGATACAGAGATCATGCGCCAGAGCTTAGCAGAGTTCATCCCTCAGGTCTTGATCCCTAAGGAGAAAATCTATAAGCCCGGCAAAGACGGCAAGAAAAAAGTAATTGAGAAAGCCTATTTCCCAGGCTATATTCTCATCTCGGCTGACCTGACACACGGGGAGGCCTTGCATACGATAACCAGTATCCCGGGTGTATTAGGATTTTTGGGTAATGCCGAAAAAGGCATGACCACTAAAATCCCGGTACCCCTACGGCAGAGTGAGGTCAACCGCATCCTTGGTGTGATGGACGAAAACGTGCACTCGGAAGCCAAACTGGAAACGCCATATACGAAAGGCGAAATGATCAAAGTGATCGATGGACCTTTCAATGGCTTTACCGGAACAGTTGAAGAGGTGTTCGAGGACAGAAAGAAACTTAACGTTACGGTTAAAATCTTCGGTCGGAGTACACCAGTAGAACTCAACTACGTTCAGGTCGAGAAAGAGAGCTAAGCTTCCAACAAAACTCTCTAACTCACCAACCCTTAATCAATCGAATAACTATTAACGTTTGCACAAATGGCTAAAGAAATTGCCACCTACGTTAAGCTGCAGGTAAAAGGCGCCCAGGCCAACCCTGCTCCACCAATCGGACCCGCTTTGGGTTCAAAAGGTGTGAACATCATGGAGTTTTGCAAGCAGTTTAACGCTCGCACGCAAGACAAGCCTGGACAGTTATTGCCTGTGTTGCTGACGGTGTTTACTGACAAATCGTTTGAGTTTGTCATCAAAACCCCGCCAGCCCCTAACTTATTGTTAGAAGCTGTCAAAGTAAAATCTGGCAGCGCTGAGCCAAACCGTAAAAAAATCGGATCTGTCACATGGGATCAGGTGAAAACAATCGCCGAAATCAAAATGCCAGACCTCAATGCTTTTACACTACAGTCGGCCATGTCGATGGTAGCAGGCACAGCTCGCAGTATGGGGATCACTGTTTCAGGCACTCCGCCTTGGGAGCAGTAATAGGTTCTAACTCACCCGGACTCAACCCCCGGGTACCTCACAACACCCGCAGCAATGGCTAAGTTGACGAAAAACCAGAAAGCAGCGCTTGCCAAATATGACTCCTCGGCCGAATACGCCCTCGAGCAGGCAGCCGCTATTGTGAAGGACATCACCTTTACCAAATTTGATGCCTCCGTTGACATCGACGTCCGTTTGGGCGTTGATCCGCGTAAGGCAGACCAGATGGTACGTGGCGTAGCCGCGCTACCACATGGTATTGGTAAAGACGTCCGTGTACTGGTGCTTTGCACCCCTGACAAAGAGCAGGAAGCTAAAGATGCTGGTGCCGACTTCGTAGGTCTTGACGAGTACATCGCCAAGATCGAAAAAGGATGGACCGATATCGACGTGATCATCACCATGCCTACCGTTATGGCTAAGGTTGGTAAGCTCGGCAAAGTATTGGGCCCACGTGGTCTGATGCCGAACCCCAAGTCTGGCACCGTAACACTTGACGTAGCCAAAGCGGTTATCGAAGTCAAGGCAGGTAAGATCGATTTCAAAGTTGATAAAACCGGCATTATCCACACCACCATAGGCAAAGTGAGCTTCACGCCAGACAAACTGGCTGAAAATGCTCAGGAGCTAATCAATGTTCTGTTGAAGTTGAAACCATCTTCATCTAAAGGCACTTACGTGCGGAGCATTAGCCTGAGCAGTACCATGAGCCCTGGTGTATCTGTTGACAAATCATCTGTACCAGGCGTCTAAATATGACTCGCGAAGAAAAATCACAGATCATTGAAGAGTTGGCAGACAAATTTGCCAACACCGGCTTCTTCTTCGTCACTGACGCCAGCGGTATGACCGTGGCCAAAGTGAACAGCTTTCGCCGGCTTTGCTTCGAGAGGGGTATCGAGTACAAGGTGTACAAAAACACTTTGATCAAGAAAGCCCTCGAACGTCAAGCTACTGATTACAGCAGCTTTGACCCTGCACTGAAAGGTTTTAGCGGTGTCCTTTTCGGCAATAACAGCGGAAAAGAAATTGCTAAGCTCTTGAAGGATTTCTACGGCAAGGACAAAAATCCGAAGCCGGCTTTCAAAGGCGCCTCAATCGACACATCTATTTTTATAGGTGCTGAACAATTCGAGACCCTATTGACCCTCAAAACCAAGAACGAACTCATCGGAGAGATTGTGGGCTTGCTCCAGTCTCCTGCCAAGAACGTTATCTCTGGTCTTCAGGGAGGCGGTCACAAAATCGCTGGTATCCTCAAAACCCTTTCGGAGCGTTAATCAACCAACCAACCCCGAATTCTTTCCCTCACTCGCCTAAAATCAATATACCATGGCAGACTTGAAAGCATTTGCTGAGCAGTTAGTAAACCTAACTGTAAAAGAAGTTAACGAACTAGCTACCATCCTGAAGGATGAGTACGGTATCGAACCAGCCGCAGCAGCACCAGTAATGGTCGCTGGCGGTGGCCCAGCCGACGAGGCTCCAGCTGAGAAAACGTCTTTTGACGTGATCTTGAAATCTGCTGGCGCTCAGAAACTGGCCGTTGTTAAACTAGTGAAAGACCTTACAGGCCTTGGCCTGAAAGAAGCTAAAGAACTAGTTGACTCAGCCCCTAAAGCGCTGAAAGAAGGTGCTGCCAAAGATGAGGCAGATGCCCTTAAGAAGCAGCTTGAAGAAGCTGGTGCCGAAGTAGAGATCAAGTAATTGATCGCTGCCCGCGCAGCTTGCTTATCAGCAACAATCCTGAAGACGCAACCTTAGTGATAGGGTTGCGTTTTTTTTGTAGAGGGGTCATAAGTACCAGGCTCCCCTTGGAGATGAAGGCCAGCTATCCAAAACCTATCAGGGCTTATCTCCGAGCTTGTTCAATTTTTCCTCATGTTCAAAAAATATTGAACACCTGAACAAGGCCAAAATAGTTGTGTTCAGCTATGAGCAGGCAAAACAAGGAGTTGTTCAGCTATGAACAAAACAGTTATGGCGAATTTTGCTACCTTTGGGTCAGAATACCATGACCATGAGCCTACAGATCAGCCAAGCCCTCCTCGCCAGCCTAGACGAAATGGGTGTCCAGATCGATACCGACCGTGAGCTTGAACTTGTCGATGGTGGTACCCTAGTCATTAACTATGAGGCGCTTAGGCCGGATGGCGAA
>CANHWS010000216.1 GCA_947464365.1 Cytophagaceae bacterium
GCGCCAATGAAACACCAGTCAAAAGGATAGGGGCTTTTTTGCAATTCGTGCCCATCACTGCCTCCACTACCTTCGACCTCGATCTGGTATGGCACCTCAGATTGGACAGCCAGAGCGAAGATGCGATTAATGAAACGACGACGCGGAATGGCTTTATCCCTGATGCTGATCGCAGGACCAAGACCAAGCTTTACGCCTGTCGTCACCCAAGTGATATCGGATATCAGGGCCTGTTGGACTCCTAGTTCTTCATACAGGTAGCGTGCCATCACTGATACATTGCCACCACCATGCTCTTCCCAACAGCTGAAGGCCAAGACGCCATCAGTTAAGGTTTCGGCTAGTTTTAAGGCATTATAGATCCCGGCACGGTTATCTAGATAACAACAAGTAATCAGGTCACCATCCTGACGGAAATTTGGTTTGAAGGTTAGGGTAGTGCCTGGGTCCAACTCGCGCTCATGGTTGACGAACAATAGCTCACCCATCCTGTCAGCAACAATCTGCCCTTCGATTTCGCCACCGCTATCTTGCCCCACTAGATCCCAACCATTTTCAATTTCTGGGCCGCCGATTGGCACCATTTGGTTGTCATACCGCACGGTGAACCCAATTGAGTCCATGTGGGCGAAAACAACGGCTCTAGGTTTTCCAAAGACCAGCATAAACCCATCCTGAAATGCAGGCCCTTCGACGATGGTAGGCTGCACCTTCCAACTTGCCTGATTGTCAGCTACAAATTGTAAAAGGTAGTCCTTCATTGGGCCTTCGTCACCAGATGTAGCGCGGATGTTACATAAGTTCTTGAGGAGCTCTAGGTTGACGTCGTTGGTTGGTTTGGACATGTAGGGGATAGGAGTAAAGCAGGGTAGTGCTTAGGTTTAGGATTGCATCGGCAATGGCACTGATACGATAGTATTGCGTCCTTAAGGTAATTTGGCCGTATTGACCGAGATCGTGACCTGACAGCGTGCCGCCTTAGGTAATGATTTAAAGCCCCATATCATCGGGCTGGTATTCAGGGTCGAGACGAATGTTACACCTTGTGGCATGCCGCTGACTTTAGTACCAAAGTTCAAGATCAAGGAGGTATCGCCGCGGTCTAGTCCTGCTGAGATCAAATGCGTAGGGTCAGCCAGTTTGCCACTATCGATGATGCTAGTCTTGAGTGGGGCGGGGCTGACAGTGTTGAGCTTCAGGATCATGCTGCTGTCGGTTTTGGCGCTATGATTTTGCCTGATCTGGGCGAGCCATTGATTTGCTAAGCTGTCCTTCACTGTGTGAGAGGTCATGATGGCCTTCTGGACATCGATCATGATGGAGCCTCCTGTCAAGGTAGTGCTGTCGGTGATAAACTGACCTCGACGTGTAGGTATCTGGAAAGCCGCAAGGACTTGCCCGTTGTCACTAAGTGCCACCGTCACGAAGCTGGTATTACGCTCTAATGAATAGGTGGATAGACCTGTGCTAGGGTCGTAGGCGGCGTTGTTTGTTTGCTCCCTCGGGCCTGCTGTTTCCCGACAGCCTGACAGCAGTGCCAAAAACAGCACCAATGTTGGCAGACCTAGTAGCGGGGAAATGCGACGGAGGTGCACAGATTGGTTTTTGATAGTCCTCAAATTAGTCAACAAGGCAGGATCGTAAGCAGGTATGGGTTTCGCAATCGGCGTCATGATCAGGTTCATAGCTGTGGGTCCTGGCCTGCAAATATCGGACCCTGTCAGGACTTGGTTGAAGTTTTTTGGCATCAGGACATGATATGGCTCATGTTTTGTAGGTTGGATTGTAAGTTTTGGCCTTACTTGCTATCGCAAAACGCAACCAATCCGCCCCTTACTCTACCAGTATCTATGAAAAAGATCCTCGTCCCCACAGATTTCTCAGAAGAAGCAGACAAAGCCCTAGTCTATGCCCGTGACCTGGCCCTCAAAATGGAGGCCGAAATCTACTTCTTGCACGTGATGGAGTCAGCCAATGTTATGGGCTCCGGTTTGTTCCCGGCTGAGCCTGGCGTTGACAGCGAGATGGACCTCTTCACGCTCAAGTTGATGGAAGTCCGGACCAAGGAAATGAAGAAACGTGCGCTTAGCAGCCTCTATATCGGCATCACCACCCACATGAAGATCATCGTAGGTAGTGTGTTTGCCGAGGTCAAAAATTTTATCCTTGACAATAACATCGACCTCGTTGTGATGGGCAGCAAAGGCTCATCTGGCCTTGAGGAGATCTTCGTCGGTAGCAATGCCGAGCGTTTGGTTCGCCAAGTGCCTGCACCAGTGCTTGTCGTCAAGAACGAGGCCGAGACCTTTGGCCCAATCAATATTCTGTATCCTACAGATTGCTCAGCAGGTGCCGAGGAGTCTGTCGCGATCCTGAACCAGTTTTCAGCTGCTTTTGAAGCCGAGGTAAAAGTCCTGCACATAAACACCCCATCCAACTTCTACAGCACCAGTAGCAGCACCAAAATGCTGAAGGACTTTGTCGAAGAGCTAGGCATCAAACGTGCCACCGTCCATAGCATCAATGACCTGAGCGAAGAAGAAGGTATCTTGTCTTTCGCTACCGAGAATCAGGTTGATCTGATCGTGATGGCGTCACGTGGCCGCACAGGAGTCAGCAGGTTGGTTACAGGCAGTGTCGCAACCGACATCGTCAACCATAGCAAACTACCAGTGCTAGTATCCAAGCTCAAATAGGGATCCTGCGTTCAGGCTGTTCTCTAGTCCACAGATTTGGCCTTTAGTCCTGACCAGTTTTGATTTCCATCCCCTATTTCTACCGTTGATCCAAAATTGCATGCAGGCCTCCATCACAGAGGCCTGTTCGCATTTATATTGCCCCTTGGCTAGGTGATAGGCAATATTACAGACCTAGACTGCCTTGCTTTATCTTGACCATCATCATGAATCAAACACAACATTCGATTAAGTCATGGGCCTTGATGCTCCTGATGTTTGCTCTTTGGCCCACCTTGCTTGTCGCCCAGCAGAAGGTCGCTATTACCAACCAAGACATTTGGGCTAGTGGCAAGTTTGCTCCCAAATCCGTCCGGGGAATGAACTGGATGGCCGACGGTAGGTACTATACCAACGAGGTGGCAGGTGATGCTCGCCAGACCCTCATCGTTAAGTTTGAGGTGCTGACTGGCAAACCTGTAGATACCCTGTTCAGCAGCCGGCAGCTAGAGGCTGGTGGCATTGGCCCGGGTGGTTTTGACGCCTACGAGTTCAATAGCTCTGAGCAATACATATTGCTGCAGACGGAGGTTGAGCCGATATACCGCCGCAGTAGCAAGGCCAACTATTACATCTATGACCGTCAGGCTCGCATTGTTTTCCCACTTAGCAAAGGTGGACCGCAGAGCTATGCTACCTTCTCGCCAGATGGTAAGTCGATCGCCTTTGCCCGTGAGAACAATATGTTTGTAGTTGATGTCGCCACCAAACAAGAAAGCCAGATAACAACTGATGGTGCCCTCAACAAGGTCATCAATGGCAGCTGCGACTGGGTTTATGAAGAGGAGTTCGAGTTTGCACAAGCTTTTAGCTGGTCGGCCGATGGGCGCTATTTGGCCTATTACCGTTTTGATGAGCAAGCTGTGCCAACCTATAACATGCAAACATGGGGCAGCCTCTATCCGGCTGACTACCTATATAAATACCCTAAGGCGGGCGAAAAAAATTCAGAGGTCAGTATCAGGGTTTATGACCTCCTCCTGAGTACAACACGCTCAGTGGACGTTGGTACTGAGACCGATCAATATATCCCCCGCATTAAATGGACCAAGGATGCCAATACGCTCTCTATCCTGCGGATGAACCGCCTCCAGAATAAGTTGGAGTTACTCCATGCTGATGCTTCTACTGGTGCCTCTGCGGTCATTATTACCGAGACCTCGCCGCAATACGTGGAAGTCACAGATGACCTGACCTACCTAGCCGATGGCAAATCTTTTGTTTGGAGCAGCGACCGTAGTGGCTACAAACACCTCTACCTCTATGACATCAAGGGAAAACTCCTGAACCAGATCACGACTGGGGCATGGGAAGTGGATCAGCTATTGGGGATTGACCAAAAGACTAGCCAAGCCTACTTCACCAGCACCCAAGCAGGGGCACGAGAGCGGCAACTATATGTCACCAAACTTAACGGAAAAGGCCTCAAACAACTTAGCGTAGGTTCTGGCTGGCATTCCCTCAATTTTTCGACTGATTTCCGTTACTACCTCGATAGCTACTCCACTGCTACCACCCCAACCCGTTATAGCCTCCATAAGGGTACTGATGGTGCTGTCCTTAAGGTGCTAGAAGATAATGCCGCCCTTAAGTCCCGTCTGGAAGGTTTGGTCCTTGGTGCGTTTTCGTTCTTTACGTTCAAGACCGATCAAGGGACAGAGCTCGAAGGCTACCAAATTAAACCTGCGGACTTTGACCCAGCCAAAAAATATCCGGTCCTGATGTTTGTCTATGGCGGACCAGGAAACCAACAAGTAAAAGATGCTTGGTTTGGACAAAACTACTTTTGGTTCCAGAGCCTAGCTGCCCAAGGCTATGTGGTGGTCTGTGTGGATAACCGTGGAACTGGTGGTCGTGGGGCTGCTTTCAAAAAATGCACCTACGCCCAACTTGGCAAATTGGAGGCTGAAGACCAGATTGCAACAGGACGCTACCTAGCCAAACAAGCCTGGGTTGACCCTGCCCGGATTGGTATTTGGGGCTGGAGTTTTGGTGGCTACATGACCTCCTTATGTATGACCCTTGGGGCAGATGTTTTCAAAGCAGGCATAGCGGTTGCACCCGTTACCAACTGGCGTTTTTATGACTCCATCTACACTGAGCGTTACCTCAAAACCCCTCAGCTGAATGCCTCAGGATATGACGACAATAGCCCTGTAACCCACGCCAGCAAACTAAAGGGCAAGTTTTTACTCGTTCATGGCACGGGTGATGATAACGTCCACTTCCAAAACGCTGTGGCAATGGAAGATGCCCTGATCACGGCCAACAAGCAGTTTAGCACCTTCTATTACCCCAACCGCAACCATGGCATTTATGGTGGAGTAACCCGCCTGCACCTCTACACCATGATGACGGACTTTTTGAAGACTAATTTGTAGGGGAAAGGAGACAAGCCTATATGCTAGATCCTTTCTTAATTACCAAGGGATAATTGACAACCATTAAATTTGAGGCCCTAATCATGATTAGCTCATGGTTAGGGCCTTATTTGTTGGCAGGATTGACAACTAGATTGACTTTATTTGTTGCATGATTGCCTGATAATAACAACTTAGCCCTAACTTTACAATCTCATGGGCTTAGGCGTTTTGCTACCAGCCATCACCAACGATTATGCCCCTAGTGGTGTACCACGCAACCCTGCCCACCCACGCGAACTAGACTATACTTGGGTCAACCGAAACAGGTAACAAACCATCTCCACCATGAAACTGATCTTCCGCCTTTTGTTTTTGCTACTTTCACTACCCCTCCTGAGCAATGGCCAAATTTTGGGGCAATGGGTCAGTAGGGCAGCCCCATCTAACTTGTCCAACATCCTAAGGGTACATAGTCGTAGCCGGGATACAGTAGTAATGGGTGGTTTTAATACCACCGTCGCATGGTCACCCAACCGAGGAGCTAATTGGTTTACCGGTAAATCATCATCTTTGAACCAATCAGATACCATAACATTTGTCAAACATGTGGCAAAGGATCAAGTTACGGCCTCTTACAATAGCAAGATTAACGCCGTTCAAACTGGATACGAGATATTGAGATCAGAAATTGGTCGAAATAGAAACGGGATAGGTGCTATCCAGAACGGTCAAGAAAACATGGAAGACGCCTATTTTTTTCCCTATACTGGTATTGGCGTGATGGTAGGGCAAAAAACAGGAGGGGTGTATCGGACAACCGATGCTGGCTACAACTGGAC
>CANHWS010000217.1 GCA_947464365.1 Cytophagaceae bacterium
GCCTTGCTTGATGAGCATGACATTGGGCTGTACGTCGGTGCTGGTCAGATTACTGGTCCCAACGATTGGCGGAACAAGCAGGAAGTTAATGCGCCGATTGCGGTTTGGAGAATTGGTGTTGTAGCCAAACCGACTGGTTTCGGCCAAGGAATAGGGTGTGCCGTTCCTTCGCTCGAACATGATGAGCAGGTTGTCATTTCCGTTATAGGCAAAGGACTGGCTAAGCGCAATGGGTAGCCAACCTAGGCTGGTGGAGTTGTTGAGTGAGCCCCTAAAGACAGTCGTATAACCGGCAGTGTCATAGAAATCTGTCGTGAGGGTGCTGAGGGTTGAGTGCCGCATCCTGATGATGACACTGTTAAGGGTCGTAGTCGTAGGCCCGTCTATTTTGTCAAGGGCGATCTCTGTGATCAGACCAGCACTCCCAATTTCTGTCGAAAGGTAGAGCACTTCGTTGACATTATTTTCTCGCTGGAACTGGATCGGCGATAGGGCAGATGCCATCCTGCCATAGGTGATCCGGACGGTATCTTGCGCCATCACTGCTGACCAACCAAAAGTCAGAGTCAGGAGGGTAAACAGGCGTGTAAAACGAAAAAACATAGCTGCAAAAGGATTTTCTTGTGATTAAGGGTACTAAAATAACGGATTTACAGAATTGTTTTCCGATTAATTTCTGCTCTGGGTGTTCTGTTGCCTAATTTGTGGGGGGAGTGCTGATAAGACATAGCGGTTTTTGAGGTAGTAATGGAATTATGGAGGAGGTTTACTTTGGCCCTTCAATTCACCAATACAAAGTCACCTATAACCGACCTTATCTACCATTTGCCGCTCTAAAGTCGCTAAAATCCTGCCTTATGATGTTTCGATAACCTTGGAGCACCCAATTGCGATTAAGGTGATAGGCATCTGAACTATTGCCCCTCTGCCAATAAATCAGGTACTTGCACATCGATCGGGACAGAGCTAGGTGCCAACTGCCGATCCTGACCCCACGAATCACCATCGCACACAATGAAAGCATATATATTCCCCGGCCAAGGAGCCCAGTTTGTCGGTATGGGCAAAGACCTCTACGATGCCAGCCCCGTAGCCAAAGCCCTTTTTGAAGAAGCAGATGCGGTTTTGGGCTTTTCGCTCAGCACCATTATGTTCACCGGTACGGACGAGGACTTACGCCAGACCAATGTTACCCAGCCGGCCATCTTTGTCCACTCGGTGATCAAGGCCAAGTTGGCGGCAGATTTTGCCCCTAACGTTGTCGCTGGCCACTCCTTAGGCGAGTTTAGCGCATTGGTGGCAGCGGGTGCACTATCATTTGCAGATGGATTGCGCTTGGTGCAGCAACGGGCGAATGCGATGCAGGCCGCTTGCGAGGCTCAGCCAAGTACGATGGCTGCCGTCCTCGGTCTGGAGGATAGTGTTGTGGAAGAGGTCTGTGCCACGATTACCGAAGGGGTGGTGGTGCCAGCTAACTACAACTGCCCAGGCCAGCTAGTGATCTCAGGCTCGGTGCCAGGCGTTGAGGCTGCTTGCGTTGCCCTAAAAGCTGCTGGTGCCAAACGTGCTTTGATGCTACAGGTGGGCGGCGCCTTCCACTCACCACTAATGGAGCCTGCCCGCACCCAGCTTGCAGCTGCTATTGAAGCCACCACTTTTGCTGCCCCAATCTGCCCTATCATACAGAACGTCAACGCCAAGGCCGAAACCGATATCCCTACCATCAAGGCAAACCTGATTGCGCAGCTCACTGCCCCTGTCCGTTGGACACAATCCGTCCTGACGATGGGCGAAATGGGCATAACCGAGTTCGTCGAGTGTGGACCTGGCAACGTTTTGCAAGGACTGGTCAAGAAAACCATCAAAGAGGCCATCACATCGGCAGCTTAGGCACCCAATTATTGTCTGTTCGCCCTTTTGATTCTTTGTGATGACCTCACCCCACCTCCGATTGTATAGTACTGCTAGGCAACTCATGCTGGGCTTTGCTGTCCTGCTGATAGGCTGCCAACGCTCTGATTTTTTATCGTCCCACCAACCAACTGCTAAGACCACCATGGCCGATCTGCATAGTGCCGCCAAGCCAGACCAAATTGCGGTAACCCACCTGAGCCTCAACTTGGGGGTGGATTTTGAGCATTCGATCTTGGCTGGGACTGTGACCTTGCAGCTGAAGCACAACGACCCCACTGCTGATACCTTATGGCTGGACACCAAGGCATTGGAGATTGAGGCGGTGGAAGCTGATGGCAAACCGACCAAGTGGTCCTTGTTGCCTGACGTGCCCCACCATGGCCAGCCAATGGCCATCGTCGTGACTGGCGAAACGGATAGTGTCAAAATCACTTACCGAACCACCAAAGGTAGTGAGGCTGTGCAGTGGCTAACGGCTGAGCAGACCGCAGGTAAAACGCATCCTTTCTTGTTCACCCAAGGGGAGGCCATCCTGACCCGTAGCTGGATACCATGTCAGGACAGCCCAGGGGTCCGGATTAGCTATGATGCTAATATCCAGACCACACCTGGCTATATGGCCTTGATGTCGGCCCATGGCAACCCGACCGCAGTTTCGGCAGATGGCCACTATCAGTTCCGGATGCCGCTAGCTGTCGCGCCCTACCTGATTGCACTCAGTGTTGGGCAGTTGGCATTCCGACCTTATGATGAGGTAACAGGAGTATATGCTGAGCCCAACGTGCTGGACAAAGCCTTTGCGGAGTTCGGCCAGATGCGCAAAATGGTCAACGCAGCTGAGCAACTTTATGGCCCTTACATCTGGGGTCGGTATGACGTCTTGGTGTTGCCAGCTAGTTTTCCCTTCGGTGGGATGGAGAATCCTTGTTTGACTTTTGCGACCCCAACCATTTTGGCGGGGGATCAGTCTTTGGTGAGTTTGGTGGCGCACGAGCTTGCCCATAGCTGGAGCGGCAACACTGTTACCAACGCCACTTGGGACGATTTTTGGCTCAACGAAGGCTTTACCGTCTATTTCGAACGCCGCATCATGGAGGCCATTGAGGGCAAGGACTATGCCGATATGTTGGCAGTCTTGGGCTATCAGGATTTGGTGGAGACCGTACAGGAGATTGGACCAGAGCACCCTAATACCTGCCTGCATCTGGACCTCAAAGGCGTCAACCCCGATGATGGCATGAATGATATTGCGTATGAGAAGGGCTACTTCTTGTTGCGCCATATCGAGGACCAAGTTGGGCGTAAGGCATGGGATGCATTCCTGAGGGCTTACTTTAAGCGTTATGCCTTGCAGAGTATCACGACGGAGGACTTCCTGAAAGCGCTGGACGAGGACCTTGCCAAACCACAGGGCACCACCTTGGCGGCCCTTGGTGTCGATGCCTGGATCTACAAGCCAGGATTGCCCAGCACCTTGACCAAACCTATGGCCAAGCGATTTGATGCGGTGGATGCCTATATCGCTAAACATACTTCGGCAACCGTAGCTTGGGACACCACGGCAACCACTAGCTGGAGCACCCACGAGTGGCTTCGGTTTTTGCGCGCTCAATCAGACAGCCTAGGTGTACCGGCAATGACTTTGCTTGATCAATCGTTTGGGTTTAGCAGCAGCACCAATGCCGAGATCGAGGCCGTTTGGTATCGCCTAGCAGCCCTCAACGGATACGAACCCGCCAAAGCCAATATGGTCAACTTCTTGGTGCATACTGGCAGGCGCAAGTTCCTGACCCCTACCTATAAGGCGATCATCAAAGGACCTTGGGGTATGGCCTTCGCTAGGGAGATATACGGCAATGCCCGCCCCAACTACCATTTTGTAGCTACCAATACCTTGGATGCGGTGGTGAAGTAAATCAGTAGTACTTGTGATGTTATGATATGGAAGGCAGCCCTGCGGGTTGCCTTTTTTATTGCTGCCACCCCGATTTGGTCCATGTGCAATACTTGGCCTAATGGGCCGGTGTGCCATGGGGTAGTTGGACTATTGCCTGCCAAATATGACAGAGTAAGGCCCCAATTTACCCTGCATTCTAGGATCGGATTTTAGCTGAAATTCGGCATTAGGCGCAGTATCATATCCTAGTCTTGATGATCTCGGATTTTTGATTGTCGGACTGGTCAGTTGGCTGCAAATTGGCCTAATGGGGCAGGTCCTACACATCCTCATATCATAGGGTAAACTATGATATTGGTATGATATTTATCGGTATAAATTACTGTATTACAGTTGGTTAACTTCAATCATATCCTGAAGGTAATGCTTGTAGTTCTAGGGCGAAAATCATGAGAATTTCATGAGATCATATCATATATCAACGGTGATTTAATGCCCTAGGTTTGCAGTGCTTGATCAGTACAAATACTCATGCCGAGGCGACTTGGTAGATATTGGTCGAGGATTCACGATTTCCAACTCTTTTATTTATGTACCAAGTACTACTGCACCAACCTGAATGTAGCAGGACCGGCCAGCCACCTGGCAATCCAAGATCTGCTTCGCACCAACCGGATTTATTTGCCGGTTTGGGCCATGCTTTAAAGCCGTTAGTAGGCCTATTACTGACCTTGCTGTTGGCCATGTCCAACGCCTGGGCTCAGACGGGGCCTACCTTATCTACCATAGCCGGTAGTACCCAAGGCACGCAGGATGGCAATGGCACCAATGCCAAGTTTTCATCTCCGCTGTCGGCTAAGTCTGACAAAAAGGGCAATATCTATGTGCCTGGTGGCGACAGGATCCGAAAGATTGACGCTAACGGAAATGTTACCTCTTTAGCCATTGGTGCATTCCAGAACGTAACGGACGTAGTCGTTGATGGGTCGGGTAATATTTTTGCGACCGAGTATGACTACAACCGCATCTGGAAGGTGACACCAACAGGCTCGGCCTCCATCTTTGCTGGGAATGCATTGGGGTTTAGTGGTACTACTGACGGCACTGGTACAGCTGCCTCCTTTGGGGGCCCCTATAATATCACCATTGATGCCTCAAACAACTTGTATGTTATTGACCAACAGAGCGGCCTTGTCCGGAAGATCACCCCTGGGGCAGTAGTAACTACAGTTAATACCAGCGGTTCAATCGGTCCTTTGGTAGGGATTGCGGTTGATACCGATGGAGTTATCTACGTCACTCATGCTGTCCGAATGATAATCCTGAAGTTGACGCAAGCTGGCGTTTTCACCACCTTTGCAGGTACCAACTTCACACAAGGCTTTGCTGACGGAACGGGCACCAGTGCTTCGTTTAACTCATCTTCTGGCCTTGCCTTTGATGCATCTGGGAATTTATTTGTTGCTGACTATGGCAATAATCTGATCAGGAAAGTAACCCCTGCTGGTGTTGTCACGACGGTAGCTGGCAACAGGAGCCAAAGTACGGTTGACGGCCCTGCCTTATCGTCAAGCCTCAACGGCCCTTTTGGGCTAGACGTAGATGCGGCGGGGAACTTGGTTATTGCAGAGCGTAATGGATACAAGATCCGTAAACTATCGTTCTGCGGCCTTACGACGCCAACTGTGACAACAAGTGGCTCAACGGCTATCTGTAGCGGTGCTTCTGTTACCCTCACAGGTCCAGCGGACGGCATCAACGTGAGTTTGTTTGCTGGTTCAGCCACTGGCGTATCTGGCTCGACGAATGGTAATGGCAGCGCAGCCCGTTTCCTGTACCCATCGGGTATTGCTGTGGATGCTAATGGCAACGTTTTTGTCGCTGACCAAAGCAACAGCTGTATTCGCAAAATTACCCCAAGTGGGGACGTTACCTTATTTGCTGGTTCGGTTCAAAATATTGGCACTGCCGATGGCCAAGGAACATCGGCGCAATTTGGCTCGCCTAGGGGCCTTGCGTTTGATGCGAGTGGCAACCTCTATGTGTCCGATGTATTCAACAACACCATCAGGAAAATCACACCTGGCGGACTGGTATCGACCTTTGCAGGTTCAGGCTTCAA
>CANHWS010000218.1 GCA_947464365.1 Cytophagaceae bacterium
TACTAGCTGCTGCTAGGTTTCGAGATCAGCTTGGGCTATTGCTTAACGAATCGTTTGCTGGTTTGCTGACCATTGGCGGATACCTTAACCACATATACACCCTGTGGCAAACTGCTAATGTCAATGGCTCCATTGTCTGTTTGGCCGCCTAGCATCCAGCTTTTGGCCAGCATCCTACTACCGATTAGGTTATAGGCCGAAGCTTCTACTAAACCTTTAATCGCTACTTGGTTCTGGATGTAAAGGACGTCTTTGGCGGGGTTAGGGTAGATGCTGAACGTAGCGTTAGCTTTATCAGCAAGGCTAGTGATTGCGCAGTTTTGGGTGAAAGTTCGGACCCGTGTAAAGGTTGAGTTGCCACCAGCCAATACTGTAGCCGCAAAATTGTAGGTGCCATTACCTACAGGTAGGTCCACCAAAACACGCGCTGTGCTGTCGTTGACATCAAAGGTGAGGCTATTAGCCACCACCACATTGTTAAGCATTAGGCTTCCAGAGGCGTTGGCAGGGTCGCCATTCCTCATCGTGACCTTAATTAGGATAGGCACAGTTGTGCCGCCTGAGCCAGAGGCACAGAAGCTACTATCAGTGCCTTGGCCAACAATAATAGCTTGTGGGAAACTTGCTAATGGGGCACAAGACTGACCTCCGTTATTATTGTAGGTCGTTGCTGCATATCCTTGGTTGTCGGTTGCCACCTCAACATGGCAGGCCACGCTCATGCTGCTTGTTCCTTGGCCTTGGTTGCCAGTAACGAGGCAGTTAACGCCACCTAGATCCCCATTCAATGAGATTCCTCCTACATTGCGGTTGTTGGCGATGTAGGTTCCATTGAGGTAATAGTCAGTCCCATTAGTATTTGCCCAAACCCAAATAGGCCCAGTCCCCATATCGTTATCCGAGATGTTGACATTGTTAATGGTGCGCATCTTATAGATACCAACGTAGTTGCCTAGGGCCATTACATTGCTCTTGATGACATAATCGTTAACTTGAGTGCCGCCGCAACACTCTTGTAGCAAGATTCCTTCTCCATCGGTACTGAGGTATCCACCAGCAAGGTTTCTAGTGCATTCTATATGGTTGTTCTCAATCCTGACGTTCCAACCGCTAAAGTCAATGCCACGATTTTCGAACGTTGTGGCGCCCTGAGGGGTGACTCTGCCTGTTGGGCCCATATAGTCCGACCTGGTAGGTTTGGCAAGATCGTCGTACATCTTATTGCCCTTCATCACAAGCCCATTGCCAGCACCGATAATGGCCACTCGGCTAGTTTTATAGATCCAGTTATCAAGTACTTCGATGCCCGGTGAGAACAATGTTGGTTCCTCAGCTGGGGACGCCCAGAGTGCATATCCATCGATTGCCCATGTTCCAGTCGTTGTTAAGTAGGTTTTTTTACGGTTGACGGAGATGCCATAGTGTGCATCAAAATCAAACAAAGGACGCTCAGCGGCTGTCAAAAGGCGCATCCTAGTGGTGTTCCGCTGTTGGATAGCGTAGCCCTCCATCAAGAAGTTGTCCTTGGGTAGACCATCATTGAGACGGCACTTGGCCACAATGCAGTTTGCCGCTACGTTGACGTCAACATTGGTGCTAAAGCGCCAAGAGAATCGCTGCCATGGTTTTTGACCGACAGCTGGCACACCAGGGTCTGCTAAAGCTGCATTGTTACTGCGCACACCCATCACGACCACATTACGGATTGCACCAGATGGTTGCCGATTTGAAAAGCCAGCAACTTGAACCCAGTCTGGCTGGAATTTGATCACGGCACGGTTGATATCAAGGTCTACCACACCCATGTTGGATCCTCCAACTTCGCCTGAAATGAGCTTGAAAGCAGTGCTGTTATCAGTTCCGGAGCCGCCATTTGCCAGGGTGTCAAACACATACTGTGGGAACTCGATCATGCTCGGTGGCACAAAGCTGGCCTGCATTGGGTCGTTTTGCCCTGCTGGGATCACATCACCACGAAGGATTACGCCAGATTTAACCTTGACGGTTTGGCTGCTGTAGTACTTTCCTGCTGGGAAAAATAAAACACCTCCGCCTCGAGCATGGAGGGTATCAACACCCGCTGCAATGGCTGGGTAATCGTCTTGCTGATCATTGGCAATTGCACCAAAATCTGCAACTGAAATCACCGTGCTCCACTTCAGGCTATCAGTCCAGTGGTTGTTGGTGATGGCGTAGTTCGTTTTGTAGGGGTTGTTGGTCGGGAACTGAGCCATTGCCGTTCCGTACGCCAAGGTCATCAAGACCACAGCCAATATCGATTTTCTAAAGCAATACATACACTTGAATGGTTAGGTGTGTATGCAAAGTTAGTGGACTTTGTGAGTAACTCACCTAGATCTATTACAGAACTACCCAAAATTAATCCTCTAGATTGGGATGTGTTATCTAGGCAGCCTAAGAATTTGACTTATTGTATTGACTTCCAGAACGTAAGACCAGGCTGAGCTTAGGCCATAACCACATTCTAGCTGAGTTTAGTAGAGAATGATATGGTTGGGACTAAGGCCATACCTAGCTAAGCAACGATTGCCGAAGCATAAATTCCATCTTCTCATTGGCCTCGAGCAGATCTTGGGTTAGCTGCTCATTTTCTTGCCTCAGGTGCCAGATTTCGTAAGCATTCATGATCGAGATCATTAGTTCCTTAGCATCCCAAGGTTTGGTGATGTACCGATAGACCTGCCCCAAGTTGATGGCATTGATCACAGCCTCAATATCCGCAAAACCAGTAAGCAGTATCCGGATTGGTTTTGGGTGGTCTGGCAGGATGCTCGCCAGAAACTCCACACCAGTCATCTGTGGCATCCGCTGATCTGTCACAATGATGTTGATGTCCTCTTTATCTAAAATAACACGACCCTCTGCCCCAGATAGGGCTGTAAAAACCGTAAAGTCTCGTCTGAAGGTCGCCTTGAAGGCAGTTAGGTTGTTTTCTTCGTCATCGACATACAAAATCCTGACCTTTTCTTTCTCAAGGGGTACTTTCAGTGAGTGGTCAACACTAGACATGGCAGGTATCAAAAGGGTTCAACAAATTGTAAAGCAATATCATAGAGGCAGCCCTATGGCTTAGCATCAGCTAACAATATGGCCTTAAAAGTAGGCAAATATTCTGAGACTCCGGACCTTTGACTTGATACTAAAGATGTAAGTAAACTTCGCTTTCGGCCCTAAGAAACCCAAACTAGGGGGCGATTTTGGACCTATTATTGGGTACCAATCCTGATAACCTTCCATGCCAAGGTTATCGATGCTACGAAACCAAGATGCAGACCAATCATTTGATTCTCAATCCGGGTGTGCAGCAGCAGCTGAGCCAGATAATTAACTATCGTGTCTCAACACACCCGCAACTAGTGTTTGATCTCTATCAGCAGCAGTGGATGGAGTTGTATCAGCTACGTCATCCAACAACCCGCCTAAGCCATACTGATCGGGAAAGTGCCTTTGGAGCCTATCACAAAGGGCAGGACTTAACATTGGCAGGCACTTGGGTTTACTACCCTTGGTCGGGCAGATTGCTACATATTTTAGCTGAAAATGACTTCATAGAGGTACGGACAAGTCGTAATCAGCTCAAGATAACGAAGGAAGAACAGGCTAATTTGCGTACCAAGACTATTGGCATTGTGGGTCTTTCGGTCGGGGCTGCCATCGCGACCACCATTGCGCAAGAGCGTGGGGCCGGATACATCAAACTGGCTGATTTTGATACACTTGAGCTTAGTAACCTCAACAGGATCAAGGCTGGGTTGCACATGTCTGGTTTGAACAAAGCTGTCATTACGGCACAAGCAATTGCCGAACTTGATCCTTACTTACGGGTGGAGGTATTTTCGGATGGACTAACCACTGAGAATATCGAGTCATTTTTCGGCGGTTTAACCCCATTAGACCTGGTCGTCGAGGAGTGTGATGACCTCAGTACCAAACAATTAGTTAGGTTACAGGCCCGTCTCCAACGCATTCCTGTCCTGATGGAAACCAACGATCGTGGGATGCTTGATATTGAGCGTTTTGATCTTGCGCCAGACGCTAAGTTGTTACATGGCCTTATGCCTGAGGGTCCGGCAGCATTACAATCCCTTGCTCCTGCAGCTCGGATGGCAATGGTTTGGCAGATGATCAACGGAGATTTGATGAGTTCACGGCTTAAAGATTCGTTTACAGAAATTGGCAAGTCCCTTACAACATGGCCACAGCTAGCTAGTTCGGTCGTGATTGGTGGCGGGGTTGTGGCCGAGGTAAGCCGGAAAATCCTACTTGGCGAAAGTATCAGGGCTGGGCGGTACTATTTTGATATTGATACCATCCTTAAGCAGCCAGAGCCAATGCCTGATCTCATTCAGGATCAGTTTGCATTGCAAGTTTGAGGTCTAGAACCATAAAAAATCAGCACTACACCATTCCGAATAAGTCTTATCTTTGACTAAACCAGAATTGTAAGCCTTTTGGACCCGATCCCGAGCATACATTTTCATGCCTACAAGGCCACTGACGATCCTGACCTCTGCCAGAAATACTTGCAGGGGCATCGGCGCGTACTCGAGGCCGTAGGGGTTAAGAAGCTAACCTCTGCTAATGAGGTCTGGACACAAGATCCACATTGTTACGTCATCGTGGCCCAGGATCCTGCCACCGGAAGGGTCTTGGGAGGGACAAGGGTCCAGATTTCCACACTAGCGTTTCCGCTTCCGATCGAAGGAGCCATTGGGATGATGGATCCTTCGATCCATCCATTTATTGCATCGATGCCGCCCTTGTCCTGTGCTGAAATGTGCGGCATGTGGAATAGTCGAGAGGTCGGCGGCATGGGCATCGGTAGTACCTATGTTAACCGAATAGGCATCTCCCTCCTGACACAGATTGGGGTTAGTACCTTAGTCGGTTTGGCGGCCAGCTGGACCCTAGACATGGGCAAACGTGCTGGTTTTGTTGTTGCAGAGCAGTTTGGCCAGAGGGGCACTTTCTATTACCCCAAGGAAGATTTTATAGCTACGGCCATTATCATCCAGGACATCGTGAACCTTCCAGCAGCACACCCAGAGGAGCGTGCCTTGATCTTTGATTTGCGAAACCGCCCAGTTCAGGAGTCAATTGACCAGACCCGTATGGGACAAGTCAAGATCAGTTACGACCTCAAAATCAACATCCAACAGGCGACCAGTTGATAGTATCACTCTAGTTTTGTTCCGCTCATCAAATCAACCATGCCCCCATTCAGATTATTGGATTTGATCAGGATGCCCCAAGGCCATTTGTACATAAGTCTCAGGCCATCACGACTGCTTGTGCGCATCCTGTCAGTAGCTGTAATGATGGCCATGTTTGGCTTTGTTGCACTGGCGCAAAAGGATAAAGGCGCTCAATCCGGGCCACAGTCGCCAGTCATTGTCGTGATGGCAGGCCAACCTTTGAGGCCAATAGGGCATTTTTTGTCCGTCTATACTGACTCCACCAGGCGATTGTCGCTCGGCCAAGTCATTGCAAAAGCAGCCTTTGCGCCTAGTAATAAAGATGTACTTAACCTAGGAATCGGGGAGGGGGCGCACTGGATCAAACTCAACCTTACCAATGCTACACGCTACCCTGAGTTGCTCATCAACTTAGAGCAGCCCGTGCTGGACGGTGCAGAGGTGTATGTAATGTTTGGAGGCAAACTGCAGCAAACGCAATCTATTTCGCCGATAAACAATTTTTTTGATAGGGCTTATCAGCATCAAAATCTCTTGTTTAAGGTCCAGATACCTATAGGCCAGACCACAACCGTTTACCTTAAGGTTTGGGCCGAGGAGGCTTTACACTTACCAGTCAAGTTAGGCACAGAGGCCGAAATCCTGCAGGACCTCACTTTTTTTGATTTCCTGAGCGGACTGTATTACGGTCTAATGCTGGTCA
>CANHWS010000219.1 GCA_947464365.1 Cytophagaceae bacterium
AGGAAAGCCTAAAGATGCAGGCTGTCAGCCGCAAACAGTTGGACCAACTAGCGAATGACCTGATCAAACCAGAAAAGGCCAGCGTATTGTACTATCACAAATCAGCAGAAGTAACCACCGAACCATAATCCCCTCCTTATGAGCTCCAAACCTATTTTGCCACGTGTTGGCCTTGGATATGATGTCCATCAATTGGTAGAAGGTGTACCCTTTTGGCTAGGTGGTATCCTGCTAGACCATCCCTTTGGCGCCAAAGGCCATTCGGATGCTGATGTCCTGATCCATGCCCTCTGCGATGCCTTGCTAGGTGCCGCCAATCTAAGAGATATCGGTTACCACTTTTCGGACAAAGACGCTCAGTATAAAGGGATTGATAGCAAAATATTGCTCAAACGGGTGGTAGATATGCTTGCCGAAAAGGGTTATGCCATCGGCAATGTGGACTGCATGCTGATGCTGGAGGCACCTAAAATCAACCCGCATATCCCGACCATGCAATCCACCTTAGCAGATGTCATGGGTATTGATCTAGATTGTGTCTCCATCAAAGCCACCACTAGCGAAAAGCTTGGTTTTGTGGGACGTCGCGAAGGCGTAGAAGCACAGGCAGTCGCCTTGATCTACAAGGTGGCCTAATGCAAACAGCAATGCTGCAAGTTGACTCTAGCTAACACTGATAGGTTTTAGTTGTGATAAGGCCTCTGGCACTGTCCTAACGGGAAGCTTACAAGTATGGTTGTGGCACACATATATAAGTGTCTGATCACCAGTTGGTAACCGATGGGCAGTAAGGGTGGTTCCGTCCTCCTTATCAGTGGCTACCAAAAGCACATTAGGACCTAGGTGTGGAAGTAATTCCGACGCTATACCAGCATAATTTGGTCCCATCACGACAACCTCAGTGGATGGAAAGTGGGATTTGAGCAATAGGCTAGCCCAATGTGCCGTGAACTGGATATCGGTGTTCATCGGCTTGTACATGGACCGCAACATTTGATCTGACCGTTGCAGCCAACCTTTGTGGTCAAATCGGGAACCGAGATCATACAAAAGGTGAGCCAAGGCGGAATTGCTACTAGGGATCACATTGTCAAAAATCTCCTTTTTTCGTGCAATTAGGCCGTCGTCTCCTGCTTGGGCAAAGTAATAGAATGGGTCATCCTCACAGCCAAATTTGTCCAAGATTATCTCTAGCACAGCAACTGATCTATCAAGGAACCCAGCCTCGAATGTAACCTTGTGCAGGTCCAGGTAGGCCTGGGCCAAAAAGGTATAGTCGTCCAAGAAGGCAGGAACCGTTGCCTGACCTAGTTTCCAGGTGTGCATCAGGCCAGCAGGGCTCAAGGCATTTGGCATAAGATGCCGCTCCAGGAATTTGATTGCATCAATGGCGAGATTCAGAGCCGCTTTGTGCCCCAGAACAGCATAGACGCGGCAAAGCCCCGAGATCATGAGAGCGTTCCAGCCAGTGATAATTTTGTCATCAAGGCCAGGTTTGGTTCGCTGTTCGCGGGCGGCCAATAGTGTCGACTGCCACCGTTTGACCTTGACTTTAAGTAGGTCTGTCGTGATGCCATAACGATCAGCAAACTGAGCATCAGATGTTTTCGGAAACAAGATACTGACACCACCTTCCCAGTTACCGTGTGGCTCAAGGCTATAATAGGCGGTAGCAAGCTCAGCGTCTTGTCCTAAAAGGGTTGCAAACTCCGCCCAGCTAAATGTGTAGTATTTTCCCTCCTCCCCTTCGGTATCAGCATCAAGGGCAGCATAAAAACCACCTTCAGGGTGCAGCATCTCGCGGGCTAGCCAGTTGATGGTTTGATCGATTATGGATGTGTAAAGCTCTGATGGGCGAAGCTGATAGGCATTGGCGTAAAGTCCGAGCAGCTGCGCATTATCATAGAGCATCTTTTCAAAGTGTGGCGCAAACCACTCGGCATCAACCGAATAGCGCGAAAATCCTCCACCGATCTGGTCATAGATACCTCCCCGTCCTATCCGGTTTAGGGACAGGTGTAAGTGTTCGGCTGCATCTGGCTGGTCGCTCGTTTGCGCATACCCCAAAACCCATTGCCAGATGGAAGGCATCATGAATTTAGGGCTACGGTCCAGACCACCCCAAACCTTATCAAATCGCATGCTTAGGCTGCGATAAAGGCTGTCGATAACCTCGTCGTTGACCTCATTGTTATGGTCGGGACTGAGGTTGTATTTCAGAACCTCCGGTTTGCGAAGTGCTGTAGCAAATTGCTCGGCACTTTCGGTCAGTTTGGGTTTGTGTTCTTTGTAGGCGAAAGCTATTTGGGTCAGGAGCTGTGCCCATTGCTGGGGCTGGAAATAGGTCCCTCCATAGAAAGGCTTGAGGTCAGGCAACAAAAACACATTAAGCGGCCATCCGCCACTAATTCCCATGTGCTGGACGGCATCCATGTAAATGTTGTCCAGATCAGGGCGCTCCTCCCTGTCGATCTTGATGCAGACAAAATGTTCGTTCATCAACTCAGCAGTTGCCTCCCGCTCGAAACTTTCGTGCTCCATGACATGGCACCAATGGCATGCCGAGTAGCCTATACTGACTAAAATAGGCTTGTCTTCCGCTTTAGCCTTCTTGATCGCCTCAGCTGACCATGGGAACCAGCTTACCGGATTATAGGCATGCTGAAGCAAGTATGGACTAGTGCTATGTATGAGCTGATTGGGCTTGTCGTTGGGCATATTGCTTTGGCAGGATGGCGTGCCAGGCGCGGGTACTTTTGCTTAGTAACTATCAGCTTGCGCTAAAGTTTGTTTCGGCAATGGGCCGGTGGTCTATGATTATTTTGTTTTCATCAGGACGGGATCCCAGGCATAGACTTTTTTGTCATAGTATGCTTGGTGGGTCATGATGGCTGGTGCTGCGGCACGGAATCCAAATGTGGCATCCTCAACAACTCCTTTGTTTCGGCGAATGGCGTCAAAAAAGTTGAAGAGGTGGTCGTCCATGTCATTGTACTCTTTGGGTGGCTTGTACTCAAATAGCTCAGGATCAGACATTTCCTTACGTTTGTCTGGGTTGTTTTCCTTCCACTCCTTCTGATAACGGTCCTGCATCTCCTTGCTAAAGCTCTGGATGTTGTAACCTGGCGCGCCACGCTTCACTTTCTTGATCGTGATGCTATTATCAATGGTCATCATGCCTTCACTGCCGATGAACTTAAAGCCCGTGCTACCACCTGATCCGTCCACAAAATTGGTACGGAGGACTAAGTTGAAGGCTGGGTGGGTCTTGGTTGCAGGATAGTCATACATTCCTAGCAAAACGTCGGGGATGTCGCGCCCATCCTTCCAGAACCGAAGGCCGCCAGTAGCAGCTATTCGCTCTGGCCCCATGGTATCCAAGATAAAGTGTAGTCCACTAAAGAGGTGCACAAACAAATCGCCTGCGACTCCTGTGCTATAGTCTTTGTAGTTGCGCCACCTGAAGACCCGCATAGGATCAAAGGCATGTTGTGGCGCTGATCCTAAGAATCGTTTCCAATCCACAGTGCGCTCGTTCGCGTCTGGAGCTATGCTATACTGCCAAGCACCCAAGTAGGAGTTGCGATCCCACCAAGCCTCGACATAATTCAGATCGCCGATGGCGCCACTCCGGTATAACTCACGCGCCTTTTCGTAAACGATGGAGCTAACCCTCTGGCTACCAACCATAAATAAGGTATTGGTTTCCTTCTGAGCTTTGATTACCTGTTGTCCTTCGTCGAGCTTATACACCATTGGTTTTTCGCAATAGACCGCCTTGCCAGCTTTAAGGGCCGCAATTGAAATCGGGGCGTTCCAGTGATGGGTACCGGCAATGAATACAGCATCAACATCTGGGCGGCTCAGGATCTCTTCGTAATACCGAGTTGTGAAAAGGTCCTTGCCATGTAGCTCCTTGGCCCTGATAAGGCGACCGTCATAGAGATCTGCTGCGGCAACCATCTTAACACCTGGTACCTTGAGCGCTTGGTCAATGTCGTATAAACCCCGACCACCGAAGCCAATGCAAGCAATCTGGATCTTATCATTGACAGAAATAGGCTTACGTTTCAGAGATTCTATAGCCTCCACCCTTTCGGAGCCGGAGCCAATTGCCTGGACGATGGAGGGCAAGCCTAAGGAAAGACCAAGGCCCGCCCCTATGGTTTTGACAAAACTTCGTCTTTGATTTTCGCCTAATGGTTGTTCTTCGGACGCTGACATGTATAGGTTTATGAGGGGTGGCTAAAACTCTGTTTCAGGGATTGAGGTCAAGATACAAAATTGAGTGGGTGATTGTCAAGCTACTAGCGTTTGAGCGATTGTTTTAGGTACTGATCGCTAATGGTGGCAGACTCTAGTGGTGTACGTCCGGGTTCTGGCACAGCATCTAGCTCAACAATGCCCCAGCCCCTGAATTTGGTTTTATCTAGGGCTGCAAACACACCTTTCAGGTCGACACGGCCTTGGCCTAACTCTACGAATTTGTAGCCGCTTTTGGCTGCACTATCGTCCTTAACGTCCTTGAGGTGCAGAACGGCTATTTTGTCTCCATACTGGTTAATGGCAGCCACGGGATCACCTCCGCCTTGGGTCAGGTGTGCGATATCTAGTAAAAGGTTGACCTCCGAACCTGATAGTCCTTCCATGATGATTTCAACCTCTTGGGCTGTCTCGCCCAATTGGTGCATGTGGTTGTGGTACACAGGCATGATACCAGCATCATGTACCACCTTGCCAACTTCAGCCATTAGCGAGGCATAGGACCGTAGCATTTCCGTAGTCGGCGTACTACCGTCAGTTGGGCGGCTATTGTTCGTGAACTGGTAGTACTGGACGCCAATAGCTTTGGCAAAGGCCGTTTGTTTTTTGTGGTGCTCTAAAAGGGTTTCTTTCGGTTTGCCAAGGTCAATGTTCCCACCTGAAAAGACCGGCACTTTGACTTCGTATTGGGCCAAAAGGTCTATCAGCTCCTTTGTTTTGGCGTAATCGGTGCCATAAGTTTTGTACGTATTGCCCCTTAGTTGGATGCCGTGATAGCCTAAGGACGAGATGTCCTTAATGGCCTGAACATCGTTACCGTTCCAGGCAATGGCCGCAAAACCTAGTTGATACCGGATACGTCGGGCTGATGCCAAATCAGCAGCTTGACCTAGATCGGTGATCCCTAGTGCCAGACCAGCACTTAGGAGGCTCGCCCCTTGCAAAAAGCTTCTTCTTTCCATGGTTAATGGTGTGTTTATGATTCTAAAAGCGCTTGATCTAACTCCACCAAACACCAACCAAGGCCAGGCTGACAGAACTGGGCCACTAGTTAATAAATAATGGGGCCGTATCAGCAAAAGCAGTGGCAGGATTGGTTATAATCATGGGTGATTATCTTAAAAGTTGGACCCTATCAGGTTTGCAAGCAAATTGCAACCTCGAAAGTGATAGCCATCTACAATTTAGGTCCTCAAAACGTGCCTACCCAAGTTGACCTGCATCTTAAGTTCACAACAACCCCTCCTCAGTCCAGCAAATGACATCTTGGATCAAAGCAGCCCGACCACGCACCCTTCCACTTGCTCTCAGCACAGTTGGCCTCGGCGGAGTATTGGCCTATCTCAATGGCTTTTTCAAGCTTGATCTCCTCTTGTTATCCATCCTGACAACGACTTTGCTTCAGATCCTGAGCAACTTTGCCAATGATTATGGCGATAGCAAACATGGAGCTGACAACCCGGCCTTTAAGCGCCAAGGTCCAGCACGTGCTGTCCAGATGGGGGACATAAAACCTGGGGCCATGATGGTTGCAATTGTGCTGACCTCGATTCTTGCATTTGTATCTGGGTTGGCATTGCTTTACCACGCCTTCGGTACCGACCTAACCTATTGGAAATGGTTTTTGGG
>CANHWS010000220.1 GCA_947464365.1 Cytophagaceae bacterium
TGGCCACGTACTGATGCCAATCTGATATTGGTGGCCGAGATCGTGATTATGACTTTGTTCCTGACCATGAATGCTGCTGATGTTGCGCTCCAGAACAAGGGTAACCTTCACTACTTCCCGACAGGAGATTTCCTGATTTCGGGCTACCTAGTGCCATTTTTTAGCAACTTTAGTGCTGACTTTTTGGTGATTTACGAGCGCCTAGCATGGTGGCTCCACATTGCGGGGATCTTTGCCTTTGCGGTCTATGTAACCTACAGTAAACACTTGCATATCATCTTAGCCTTTCCGGCTACCTATTTTAGTCGGCTCAATCCTGCTGGTGAGATCAACAATATGCCGGCGATCACGAACGAAATCAAAATTGCCCTTGGTTTGCCAGGTGCTGATAACAATGCAGAGGCCCCAAGTCGTTTTGGAGCAAAGGATATCCAGGATCTGAGCTGGAAAAACTTGCTTGATGCCTACGCCTGTACCGAATGCGGACGCTGTACTTCGGTCTGCCCAGCTAACCTGACAGGCAAAAAACTGTCTCCACGCAAGGTGATGATGGATACCCGTGACCGCATGGAAGTCGTGGGTAATAGCATCGATGCTGGCGGCCCAGGTCTTGACGATGGAAAAAGTCTTTATGGTGATTACGTAACGAAGGAGGAGCTAATGGCCTGCACCACCTGTAACGCCTGTGTGGATGCCTGCCCTATCAACCTCAATCCACTGGACATTATTCTAGATATGCGACGCTATGTGGCTATGGAAGAAAGCGCTACTCCTGCCAGTTGGAACGGGATGTTCGTGAATGTCGAGAACAACATGGCACCGTGGGCATTTTCACCTTCGGATAGGCTGAACTGGAAAGAACAGGCTGAAGCCTAAAGTTGGCGGACAAATCAAGATAAATTTTGGCAGCACAAGCTTCCGTCTGGACCGAACAAGATGCCTGTTGGATGCGGCGAGCCCTTGAGCTAGCAGTCCGCGGTGCAAGATACGTCAGCCCAAACCCAATGGTTGGTTGTGTAATCCTAAGTGCCAAAGGTGAATTCCTGGCTGAAGGTTGGCACCAAGTTTATGGCGGCCCCCATGCCGAAATTATGGCACTGCGCAACTTGCCAGATGGGGCTGACCTTAATGAGGCTACGGTGTATGTGACACTAGAGCCCTGCGCCCACTACGGCAAAACCCCACCCTGTGCGCTGGCATTGTCCCAACTACCAATAAAACGTGTGGTTGTAGCCTGCCAAGATCCTAATCCTGTAGTTGCAGGCCAGGGGATCAAGATGCTGGAGGAAGCTGGTATCACCTGCGAGGTTGGGCTGTTGGAGACAGAGGCACAACAGGTCAATCGGGCATTTTTTTGGCGGCTTTCACACCAGATGCCCTATATCACGCTGAAATGGGCACAGACTGCGGATGGATTCATAGCTCGGTCCAATTATGACAGCAAATGGATCACCGGGCCTTTGTCGCGTGCTTGGGTGCATAAGCTTCGATCAGAGGTTGATGCTGTTGCCGTAGGTGGTGGGACTTCCTTTTATGACAACCCAGAGCTCAATGTTAGGAGCTGGCATGGGCATCAACCAGCTCGTTTGGTCTGGGCTAGTCGGCCAGATCTACCACAATCGCATAACCTGTTGTCGGGGTTGCAGACTACTTACCTTGGCTGGCTAGGGCAAGGTAGCGCCCCAATATGGGCAAATACACAAACACTAGAGGTACCAGACGGATTGCCAATGGGTGATCGGTTTGCCTTTCATCTTAAGCAACTAGCCTCCCTAGGCATCCAGCACGTGTTGGTTGAGGGGGGGAGCAAATTGCTACAAGACCTGATCGATCATGACCTTTGGAATGAGGCTTGGGTCGGCACCAATCCGTCTATGCACTTCCAAGATGGGATCAAGGCACCTGAGCTAAAGATTCCGCCTAGTTCCCAGCATAAATTGGGACAGGATATCTGGTCGTATCATGCGCATCAGTTGGGTGCTGGATTGGTTTCTGAATAGATGGATAAGGGTTTTAGTGCTGGTAATCAATAGTTTGACAACAACTGGCGGCTTTTTGGTTGGATTTATGCCCAAACAATAAGGCCTTCTTGGTGTTATGTAATCGACAAACAGACGTAATTTTAGGGGCTGGGAACCTGGTTTTTTTCACTAGATCCTGACTCCACACATTAAGGCTATGGCAAAGAAGAAAGCACTCATTATCGGCACTGGTCTCGGAGGTATGGCTACTGCCCTACGTTTGGCCCATAAAGGTTATGAGGTCGAAATGGTCGAGAAGCATCACCAACCAGGTGGCCGACTGAATCAGCTCAAAAAAGATGGATTTACGTTCGATGTAGGACCTTCGTTCTTCAGCATGAGCTATGAGTTCAAAGAGCTGTTTGACTACGTGGGGGTACCTAATCCACTAGGGTTTAATGAGCTCAACCCATTATACTCGGTCTACTTTGCGCATCGGGACAAACCATACAACATCTATAAGGAGCTCGATAAACTAGCTAAGGAGTTTGGCGACCATGAGCCCAACTTCGAGGCAAAAGCCAGCAAATACCTAAAGGCAGCCAAAGAGATTTTCCACGATACCGAATACAAGGTCGTTAAGCGGAACTTCAATGGTCTGTTAGACTACGGTGCAAGCCTGGCCACAGTGCCTCTAAAGCATGGTCCCAAGTTGTTCAGGAGTATGTGGTCTGAGCTTGGGCGTCATTTTGATGGACAGGATACCAAAGTTATTTTCTCCCTAGTAGCTTTCTTTTTGGGTGCCACTCCATTTGACACCCCAGCGGTTTATAGCCTCCTGAACTACACTGAGCTTATCCATGACGGATACTGGAACGTGAAGGGTGGCATGTACAAAATTGTTGAGGCCATGGTCAAACTCCTGACTGAGCGTGGTGTCAAGATGACGTTCAATACCGAGATCGTAGGCGTAGAGGCTAATGAGTTCAACGTCACGGCTTTCATTGACCAGCATGGGAAACGCCACACAGCAGACCTTTTTGTCTGTAATAGCGATGCGGCGATGTTCCGTGGGGTGATTCTTAAACGCCGCAAGTTCAATGAGCACAAGCTAGATGGCATGGACTGGACCCTAGCGCCATTCACGATCTACCTAGGGGTTAAAGGCAAACTCGAGGGGTTGCACCACCACAACTACTTCTTGGGTAGCAACTTTAACGAATACGCTGACAATATCTTCAAGACCTCAATCGCTCCGGAGAAGCCATACTACTACGTAAACGTTAGTAGCAAAAGTAACCCTGACTGCGCACCAGAAGGGTGTGAAAATATTTTCATCTTGTGCCCCGTGCCTGACCTGCGCTACAAAAAAACTTGGGAGGACACTGAGCAGCTAGCCAACACCATCATTCAGGATCTGAGTGAAAGGGTAGGGTATGACATTGCTGCCAACACCCTGACTCGTACTGTCTATAACCCAATAGACTGGCGGGACAAGTTCAACCTCTATCGTGGCAGTGGCCTAGGGCTTGCACACGGGATGAACCAAGTAGGTGGCATGCGACCTGCCAACAAGGACGAGCTATTTAGCAACCTTTATTATGTTGGGGCCAGCACCATCCCGGGTACAGGTCTGCCGATTGTTGTAATAAGCTCACGCCTTGCAACCGAGCGTATCTTGGCAGACCACCCGATCAGCTAATCACTACCTATCGATCATCAAACTAAGGATCTAGAGAGTGCGTCTAGTTTTCCTCCTCTCGGGGCCTAATTGCCAACCTTCATGATCTCGCTCTACGACAAAACTACCTTGGAGTGCTCTAAGCTGATCACCAATCGCTATAGCACCAGCTTTAGCCTCGGTATTAGCACACTCAACAAGCGTTACCACTTGCCGATATGCGCCATCTATGGTTTTGTGCGGTTGGCAGACGAGATTGTGGATACCTTCCTCGACCATGATAAGGAGACCCTACTCAATAGGTTTGAGGCGGACACTTATGAGGCCATCGAGCGCAAACTAAGCCTGAACCCGGTGTTGCATGCCTTTCAGCTGGCGGTCAATGAGTTCAAAATTGATCATGAGTTGATCGCGGCTTTCTTGCACAGCATGCGTATGGACCTGAACCTAACCAGCTGCACTGATGATACCTATGATGAGTACATCTATGGCAGTGCTGAGGTGGTGGGCCTAATGTGCCTGCGAGTTTTCTTGGACGGAGACCAACAGCGATATGAGGAGCTTAAACCTAGTGGTCGCAAATTGGGGGCTGCCTTCCAGAAGGTGAACTTCTTGCGGGATATGAAAAGTGATTTTCAGGAACGCGGTAGGGTTTACTTCCCAGGGGCTGATTTCAAGCAATTTGGTCCCGATACCAAAGCGGCGATCGAGGCTGATATTGCTCAAGATTTCCGTGAGGCTTATATTGGCATCAAACAGCTGCCTGATGGCGTACGACTAGGGGTCTATCTGGCATACGTTTATTATTTGGCACTCTTCCGTAAGATCAAAAGCATGCCACCTGCCCGCATCCTGAACGAGCGGATTCGCGTGCCAGATGCCGAAAAGGCTTGGCTGCTATTGGCGGTCCGGTGTAAGTCAGCCCTTAGGTTGATCTAGGCAGGATCTAACAGGTCAGAAACGTAAAAACACGATTAGCCGTATCACGAATAACTTAAATGAACGAGGCGATCAATGAGGCAGTACGCAATTTGTTTGATCAGGTAGGGCATTACACCTACTTGGCGCTTCACTTGTTCATCATTAGTTTTCCGCTGGTCCGGAGCTTCGAACCTCGCATAAACTACGTCCGGAAGTGGAAATACTTGGTACCAGGCATCCTTATCGCCGGGGTCTTTTTCATCGGATGGGATGCCTTGTTCACCGCTTGGGGTATCTGGAGTTTTAATCCTAAGTATGTGATTGGTGTTTGGTGGCTCGGCCTGCCGGTTGAAGAGTGGCTCTTCTTCCTAACTGTCCCGTTCAGCTGCGTGTTTATTTATGAGTGTGTGCTCTACTTTTTGCCAAACCCAAACACTTGGCGCAAGGTATCAGTGCCCATTACTTGGGCGGTGGCTTTGGCCCTGGCTGTTGTTGCCTTGGCAAACTATGACAGACTTTATACGTCCATCAAACTTGGGCTGACTGCCATGGCTTTGGTGGTACACATCTTATGGTTTAAGGATAAGTACCTAGGTCGTTTTTGGATAGCTTACCTTTTCACGATCATTCCCTTTTTGCTCGTCAACGGTGTCTTGACCTTTATGCCAGTCGTGAGTTATGACCCTGCCCATAATCTTGGCATTAGGGTAAAGGACCTAACGGGGATCTCTTTCCTGAACATCCCGATAGAAGATAGCCTTTACAGCCTACTACTTTTGCTGATGAACATCACGATTTATGAGATCGTGAAGTCAAAATCCGAACAAAAAACCCTAGTATCTGGTTAACCTTAGACCAAACTCCACCGAATTTTGCTACTATGGTAGTTTCAGCCTCCAATAATCTTACAGCGCAAGACAGTGGCTCTAGAATGGGGCTCAGGGTTAGCATTGACTCGGGTTCTGGCTTTTGCTTTGGCGTTGTCTATGCCATAGAGATGGCAGAGGACATCCTCAACGAGTTTGGCCACCTGTATTGCCTTGGCGATATCGTGCACAACGACGAAGAGGTCCGGAGACTGGAGGCAAGAGGACTAGAGATTATTGACCATGATAAACTGGTAAACCTCACGGATACACGTGTTTTGATCCGCGCACATGGCGAGCCACCTGCCACCTACCAAATTGCACTTGAAAACAACCTAGAACTGATTGATGCTAGCTGCCCTGTTGTGCTCAAGCTCCAGAACAGGATAAGGAATAGCTATGACAAAGGCGACAAGATCTACCTCTACGGCAA
>CANHWS010000221.1 GCA_947464365.1 Cytophagaceae bacterium
TTGGTGCTAATTATCTTAATTATTTATTTGTGCGCATTTTTGATTCGACGGCCACTCAAATAAAAAGGGATATACCATTTTATTTTTCCCCCTCAACTACGAATTTAGGAAATTTGGGTGGCATACTGCTTACCACCACTGGAGGTTTTTGGATTTACGGTACTAGAGATGATACTACCTACAATAATAACTATAGGCCTTATCTGTATCTCTTTGATAGTGCTGGTCACCAAGTCTATGAACGTGAGTATGCTGATTCTGGTTTTGGTGGTGTTTTTTCAATGATAAAACATCCAAACGGTAATCTAGTAATGTTTGGTACTCGATTAATCAGAACTATTCGTGGTACTCGATATTATAATGTAGGTAAGTGTTTTGTTATGGAATTAGACACACTTGGTAATCTAAAACGTCGTCGGTATTTTAATTTGGATAATCGACCAGGGTCTACTTTTACTGTTGATGGTTCTTTTTTTCCAAAATTGTTTGGTGCAATTCATCCAGACGGATCTTATTTGCTATATGGTAATGTGAGGTTTAGCCCTGATATTGATAGTACAGGATTTATTACAAAGATAGATTCTACTCTAACCACAACGCATTGGCTACGACGAATGGATCCGCTATTTAAGTTAAGACTCCTTGCTGATGGCTCCTCCTTCATTGCTGGCTATGTTTCAAGTCGCATTAGAGGACGTTATATGTATTTACGTAGGTACGACAACAATGGTTCGCTATTTCAGGACTTTAGATTAAGTGGGGCGCAGGGTACTTTGCCATCGGGACCTTACGCTTTTCATAGTGGTAATTATGAATTTGCGGGTGATTCATCAGTAATCTTTTTGGGTGATGTGACCGACCATCCTTACACTAATGTCCTTCCCTACCTATTCATCGCCAAAATAGGTGGTTACCCCAACCCCTACAACCCTTTGGCTTTGCCGCTAGATCGGCGTATGATGGAGGAAACGTATGTCTATCCCAACCCCTTCCAAGATCAGTTTACCCTGGCAACAAAGTCTGGTGCTACGGAGGCAGGGCAGCTATACCTATTTAATCTGCTAGGCCAACAGGTGTACCAATCCCCCTACACTACTGGGGAGCCGATGCATACCCCACCCATCAAACCAGGTATCTACCTTTGGCGTTTTGTGGGTAAGGGGGTGTATAGCGGACGTTTGGTGTGGGAGTAAAAGTTTGTATCTTTAGGTCCTAAATCTCCCTCAAATGCAAACGTTTGGACCTAAGGCTAGTTCTGGCGCAATTTTGAAAGCACTGCTTACCTTGGCTTGTGTTTTGGTATTGGTTGGGGTGGATGCACAGAACCTACTCTGGCAAAAGGTATTTCCCTACTCGATTTCCGACGGGACTCCAAGAGATTTTGTAATTTCTGCAAGTGGTAGTGTATTTACTATCAATACAAGTATGCCCTACTTGACAGATTCTGCAAACAATCGAGTTAAATCGTATTCAATTAATAAATTTTCCAGAAATGGTGATTCTTTAGAGTTTGTTCCTCAAAACCCAGGCTTGATTCAAGGATATATCAGTATTGATCAGCTTAGCAATAAAAATATTATTGCTGTAGGGGGTATGTATCAACGTCCATTTTATTTTGGGGCAAATTATTTTAACTTCCTTTTTGTACGTATTTTTGACTCTACAGCCACTCAAATTAAACGTGATATACCGTTCTATTTTTCTTCAAACACTACTAATTTGGGGAATTTTGGAGGGATTTTACCGACGGCCAATGGCGGCTTCTGGATTTATGGTTCCCGAGATGATACTTCGTACAATAATAACTTTCGTCCTTATCTTTATTTATACGATAGTTTAGGAAATCAGCTGTATGAGCGCGAATTTGCTGACTCGGGCTTTTGCAATGTGCCTTCAATGATTAAGCATCCTAATGGTAATTTGGTAATGTTTGGTACTAGGTTGATCAGAACTATTCGTGGTAATCGATATTATAATGTAGGTAAGTGTTTTATGATGGAATTAGACACACTTGGTAATCTGAGACGTCGCAGGTATTTTAATCTAGATAATCGACCTGGTTCAACGTTTACAGTTGATGGATCTTTTGATCCTCGGTTATTTGGTGCCATCCATCCCGATGGATCTTACTTGCTATATGGGAATGTGAGATTTAGTCCTGATATCGATAGTACTGGCTTCATCACCAAGATAGATACTAATTTAACCACAACACACTGGTTAAGACGTATGGATCCGCTCTTTAAGTTACGTGTTTTAGAAGATGGCTCTTCCTTTATTGCTGGTTACAAAACAGTCTCCTTAACACTCGGATATTTATTTCTACGGAGATATTCCACAAGTGGCTCTTTGTTTCAAGACTTTCGTATTAGTGGTGTCCAGGGTCGAGTTCCATCGGGTGATTATACTTTTGGTAGAGGTAACTATGAGTTTGCAGGTGATTCATCTGTTATTTTCGTAGGTGACGTGGCCGATCGTACGCATTACAACTTGTTACCCTACCTCTTTATCGCCAAAATAGGTGGTTACCCCAACCCCTACAATCCATTGGCTTTGCCGCTAGATCGGCGTATGATGGAGGAGACTTATGTCTATCCCAACCCCTTCCAAGATCAGTTTACCCTTGCAACAAAGTCTGGTGCTACGGAGGCAGGGCAGCTATACCTATTTAATCTGTTAGGGCAACAGGTGTACCAATCCCCCTACACCACTGGGGAGCCAATGCGTACCCCACCCATCAAGCCAGGTATCTACCTATGGCGTTTCGTGGGTAAGGGTGTGTATAGCGGGCGTTTGGTGCGGGAGTAATTATTAGGCAATTTGTTGGCCTTATTTCCCCCATGTATTGTACTTCAGGATACAATAGAGGGCACGGAAGGCATCCTTCATACCGATTTTTTTGCCTTCCTCATACGTGCGGCCATAATAGCTGATGCCAACTTCATAGATCCGGATCTTCGGTACTTGGCTGATGCGGGCGGTGACTTCGGGCTCAAAGCCAAAGCGTTTTTCGCGCAGTTTGATGCCCTGGATGGTCTTGGTATGGAACAGTTTATAGCAGGTTTCCATATCCGTGAGGTTGAGATTGGTAAGGGCATTGCTGGCAAGGGTCAGCCACTTATTGCCGATTGAGTGCCAAAAGAACAAGATGCGGTGTGGGCGCCCCCCCATAAACCGAGATCCGAAGACGACATCGGCAAAACCCGACAAAACGGGCTTGAGCAGGATGTTATACTCTTCTGGGTCGTACTCAAGGTCTGCATCCTGGATGATGAGGTACTCGCCCGTGGCTTTGCTGATGCCAGTATGCAGGGCGGCACCTTTGCCTTGGTTAACTGCGTGTTTGAAGTACTGAATGTTGAGCCCCGGGTTGGCACTTTTGTAGCGCATGATGGCCTCCTCGGTATCGTCCTTGCTGCAATCATTGACGATGATCACCTCTTTGCTGATGTCCCCGACGAGCTGCACGGCCTGTACCTTGTCCAGAATGCGGTGGATGGTTGGCCCCTCGTTATAGGCAGGGATCACGATCGAGAGGGTAGTAATGATGGGTGCAGTCACAGGGGCAGGGTTATTGTGGCAGGCAGTGCTATGCCTGTAGTCAGATCAATCAGCTGGCAAAGGTACCAAAAAAGGCCTAGTAATGGCAGTGGTCCTCGGTAGGGTCAGCCCTTGTCGATCTAATCGGGTTTGGCATCACATCTGATAAGTGTAGGGCCCGATGGAGCCTAGGGACAAGCAAAATATGCCAGTTTGGGTCCGCTAATGGGTAGAAAACAGGCCGTGGTCCTTACTTTTGGTGGATAGGATCAGGGCTGCAGGGCGGGTCTATATGCTGCTTGGCTAAGTGGAGTAACCATCGACCCAGTCCCAGATGCAAACTAGCAACCACTATGGAAACAATACGACTAGGATTAATCGGCTTTGGCTGTGTGGGCCAGGGGCTCTACCATGTGCTGACGCATACAGGTGGCATCAAGGCGGAGGTGGCACGTATTTGTGTTAAGAACCGTAACAAACAACGCAGTCTGCCAGCCGAGCTCTTCACCTTTGAGGCACAGGATCTGATCAATGACCCCACCATCAAGGTGATTGTGGAGCTGATTGACGATGCGGATGCGGCTTATGACCTGGTGGTGGCGGCGATGCATGCGGGCAAGGATGTGGTGACGGCTAACAAAAAAATGCTAGCAACCCACCTGACGGACTTGATCGCCCTGCAACATCAGTTGGGTGTCAAGCTGCTGTATGAGGCTAGTAGCTGCGGCAGTATCCCGATCATCCGCAATTTGGAAGAGTATTATGACAACGAATTGCTGCAGCGGGTCTCGGGGATCTTCAACGGTAGCAGCAACTATATCCTAACCAAAGTCTGCACTGAGGGGATGGATTATGCCACGGCCCTCAAGCAAGCGCAGGACCTCGGCTTTGCGGAGACGGACCCAACGCTGGACGTCGCTGGGTTTGATGCGCTCTACAAACTGGTAATCATTGCAGCCCATAGTTTTGGAGTGGTGGTTGCGCCTGAGGAGGTGTTCAACACAGGTATACAGGCTCTGACGGCGTATGACCAAGCCTTTGCGGCTCAACAAGGACTAAAACTCAAATTGCAGTGCCAAGTGATGCGCCTAGGCGAGGACCAGCTCACGATGTTGGTGATGCCAGCCTTTGTGAAGCCAGACAATCCGCTCTTTAATGTGGAGTTTGAGTACAACGCTGTGGTGGTGCAGGCTGCCTTTGCGGATCGGCAGCTGTTTATGGGTAAGGGTGCAGGAGGTAATCCTACTGGTGCGGCTGTCCTGTCTGACATCAGTGCCCTGACTTATGGCTATCAGTACGGATACAAAAAGCAGCAGCAGGCCCTCAAGCTTAGCTATACCACCCAAGCCCTGATCACGATCTACCTTGGGTATCAAGACGAGGCTGACCTACAGGCTTTTGACTTCTGGGATGTGACGGCACGGTATCAGGGGCAGGACCATGCCTATATTATCGGGCGGGTCAAGCTGCAAGATTTGGTCAAGATCAAGGACCAGCTACTGACCCTACCTGTATTTATGGCCCAGATGCCAGATACGGACATTGAGGCTATCCAGCTTTAGGGGGCTTTGGACCAAGCCATTGCGTCCTAGATCCAAGTGTTCCTACTCATCTGATATATCTTGTTGCCCATCAGGGGACTTATGCTTACCTTTGCGGCCTTATACTAGTCAAAAAAACAGGCATTTCGCCTTTGACCCTCTCTAGTTGATCACCGATTTGGGTTAGCCATTGGCCCTTTCTGCCATTTGGCTGTACGGATATACCGAATGTATCAGAACACAAGTTACAGGACAAGTGGGGGTAATAACTTTCTGTGGGTCATCCTTTCGACCCTCATCATCGTTATCCTTCTTTTTGCCGTCTATATCAATAACCGCAACAGCCTAGGCCCTGTCATTGCGGAGGTCAACAGCGTGGGACCAGCCAACCTTGCCGACAGCACCGACGCTGCCGACTCAAGTGTGGTTGTCAACCCTGTGGAGCCGACTGTGAAGCAGCCTGAGCCAGAGCCTGCTAAAGTCGAGCCTGCACCAACTACTACAGAGCCTGCAGCAACAGAGCCAACCAAGACCGAGCCTAAGGCTGAAACCAAGGTTGAGCCTAAAGCTGACGCCAAAACTACCACTAAGGCAGATCCTAAAGCTGACGCTAAAGCTGCAGCTCCTGTTAGCTCAAAGGGCATCATGGTGGATTATGAGATCAAGAAGGGGGATGTAATGGGCCGTATTATTGCCCGCTATAACAACTCCAAGGACGAGATCATGAGTGCCAACAAGCTCGAGAACCTCGACAAA
>CANHWS010000222.1 GCA_947464365.1 Cytophagaceae bacterium
AAAGGTTTATGAAAGTGGTGTCAGCTCTGGCATCCGGCCCGAAGCTTGGGAAAGCCTCCGCAGGACCAAAGTGTTCCTCAAGGCCCCCATCACGACCCCACAAGGTGGTGGCTACAAGTCGCTCAATGTTACGGCACGCAAGATGCTGGGCCTCTATAGCAATGTGCGCCCTGTGCAAACGTTGCAGCCGTTTGTGGCCAGCAAACACCACATGGATCTGGTCATCGTTCGCGAAAACGAGGAGGACCTCTATGCTGGCATCGAGCACCGCCAAACACGCGAGGTTACCCAATGCCTCAAACTCATCAGCCGCCCAGGTTGTGAGAAAATCGTCCGCTACGCCTTCGAGTACGCCAAAAGCTACAACCGCAAAAAGGTAACCTGCTTTAGCAAGGACAACATCATGAAGATGACCGATGGTTTGTTCCATAACATCTTCGACGAGATCGGTGCTGAGTATCCAGACATCGAAAAGGACCACCGCATCATTGACATTGGCTCGGCCTTATTGGCTGATACGCCTGAGCGTTTTGATGTCATCGTGACACTGAACCTCTATGGCGACATCATCAGTGACATTGCTGCCCAAGTGGCTGGCTCCGTTGGCCTGTGTGGAAGCGCCAACGTGGGTGACCAATGCGCCATGTTCGAGGCAATCCACGGCTCGGCTCCAGACATCACTGGTATGGGCATAGCCAATCCGTCGGGTCTATTGAACGGAGCCATCATGATGTTGGTCCATATCAACCAACCTGATGTGGCTTCCAAAATCCATAATGCTTGGCTCCGCACCCTTGAGGACAGGATCCATACGGCAGACATCTTTGTGCCTGGCAAGTCCGAAAAACGTGCTACCACTTCTGAGTTTGCCGATGCCGTTATCGAGCGCCTTGGCCTAATGCCGCAGCACCTCAAGCCAGTAAGCTATGGCGATGCCCGTAGCCATGCTTGGGAGCCGAAGCCACTCAAAACCCGCCCTAGGGAGGAAAAAACCCTGATGGGTGTTGACGTGTTCTTGGACTGGGGCCCTGACAACCCGAACAAGTTGGCGGACATCTTGCATAGTTTCGAGAACCCTAAGGATCTGAAATTAACCATGATCAGCAACCGGGGTGTGAAGGCTTGGCCTGATGGCATCCCTGAGACCTTCTTGACCGACCACTGGCGTTGCCGCTACAAAAGTGCCGAAACACCAGGCGAAAGCCCGATCGAGCATAGTGATATTGTCGCCCTGCTTAACCACATCCAGGCTGCCGGCCTCGACTTCATCAAAACAGAAAACCTCTATGCCTTTGACGGTGTCAAAGGTTATAGCGCTGGGCAGGGAGAATAATCCTTGATTAGTTAGTCATTAAAAAAGGCCTTGACATAACATCAAGGCCTTTTTTTGGCTTCAATACAACAACAATACTATTGCATCTGAAACCTAAAGTTACCCCTGAACTGTTTAGTCTCCCATTGCCCAGTAACTCGGTTGTAGTAGCCACCTGTGAATTGGTAGCTGCCGATGGCAACGGCAGGGTAGCCATAACTCTCTGAATAGCTGGTGATGGTGAAGGAGCCGCCGAGGTTGGAAGGACGAACTCCATTATTACTAACCCTAGTACTGTAATATTTACTACCAACAATAGCATACATATTGTGCGGCCCAAATGGAGATATTTGATAAGTGCCAACTGCTAGTGGGTTACCATTATAAAAAATACCAGTTTCGGTACCTTGGCATGCACGGCTCACGCTCCTTACGTAAAGTCCACTATCAGAAAAGGACATGCTATTAGGCCTCCAACGGTTGGGATCCATTGGGTATGAGTTCGAGTCACCACAGACAATATTGTCATAACTGGTGGTAAAAAACATCTTTCCATTGGCATCCGCTAAGTTCCTACAAAGCGAATCTCCTAGGTAATAGGTTTGTCCTGGCAAGAATGGACCAACCTGCCTCGAGCCGAAAGGTGTATGCAACCAGCGTCTTGGCCCTGCTGGTACTTGAACCACGAACGAACCTTGGGCATTTGTGTATGTCACGATTTGCCCAATGTTGACTGGGACAAACGCCGCAGGTGACCCATTTGGCCGACATAATTGGCCCATTAACATGGTTGGATAAAATAGGTAATCAAAATTACAAGCGCTAAGGTCAGTAAACTGGGTGCAGACCTGATTGCCATCTACTGTGATTGGTACCTGTAAGCGAACATTCTGCCAAGCATTAGCCGCTAATCTCCAAATCCTGAGGGATGTTATTCCATATTGGTTAATGATAGCCAATATTTCAGGTTGCAGCCTTACACATACATTAAACGGTGCATTCGGGATCACAGGGACGATGCTATCAGACTGGATGCTTTTATTGCCGCCACCAGCTGACTTGTTACCGTTGCCACCAACAGCATCGACATAGAAAGCACCGACAGACTCAAGGATGCCGAGCCTGCCTGGGTTGTCAGGGTCTTGGGCCGAAAAGTCACCACCTGGCATCATCTCACCAAAGCGGTTGTGAGTGGGGTCGATATTTGCACCATAAATTCGGATCTTGCCGCTGTATGCCGTGCCATCTGCCTTTTTGAATCCGTTCGGGGCGAAGGTCATGGTAAGTCCATCGACACTGGTGACCGTGCCACCAGCTGCATTGTCAAAACTGCCGAGTAGTACTCGACGCATCAGGACAGCGTTTACAACAGAAGAGCCTTGATCTTGTTTTAGGGTGGTATTGGTAACCTTAAAATAGCCCTCCTTTTCAAACGATGCCACTGCACGTTTCTGGTCAATCTGGCCATTGTAGAGTTTGTAATGGCCTGCCCCATCGGTTATGACACTATCTGTGCCCGAACGTACGATGACATCTGCAATGGGGGCACCTAAAGCATTAGTTACCACACCTTCGATGGTAATACCAGGGGTGGTACTAACCCCATCAACGGCATTTCTGTCCCGGCAGCTTGAGAGGGTTAAGGTCAACATACTGACCAAGGCAAGGACACTGAACGACAGCATCAGAGACCGAAATGAAAAAGAATCTCTCATAAAAGCAAGTATAGAAGGATGGGTAGTACGAAAACAAAAAGATAGACGAAGGGGCCTATTCTCAAGGACTTGGTCGATATTGGCCACTGTCTTTGCATCTCTCCTAAGTAAGACAGGCCAAACAGGCAAATCGTTGTCTGTTGGTGATTATATTTTTTCTCAGGACAAGAACACGATGCAAAACCAAGCCTAATGGCCCTGTCACCTAAAAAAGGTCTTGATCATAGTTAAACTAATTTAGAAAGGCACCAAGCTCTGCCCAAAATCGTATATCAATTAGTCATTAAAAAAGGCCTTGACATAACATCAAGGCCTTTTTTGTTGACTTCAATACAACACAAGCCTATTGCATCTGGAACCTAAAGTTGCCCCTGAATTGCTTGGTCTCCCATTGCCTTGTGGAGTTGTTGTAGTACCCACCTGTGAATTGGTAGCTGCCTAGGGCTATGGCTGGATAGCCAAACCGCTCAGAATAGCTAGAGATGGTGAAAGAGCCGCCAAGGGTGGCGGGGCGCATGAACCCATTAGTTGGGTTCGTGGAAAAGACCTTGCCGTTTATTGTCGTTTGCATATACTTATCGAAACGGCCACCACTAGGTATATAGTAAGTTCCGACAGCAAGGGCATTGCCAGCGTATAAAATTTTGGTGTCCACACCTGGGCATGCTCGACTTGCGCTCCTTAACTCTACATTACCTCCAACAAATGAGGTACCCGTTGGGATCCAACGGTTAGGATCCATGGGATATGTATTTGAATCTCCACAAACAACATTATCATAACTAGTGGTGAAGAAAACCTTGCCATAGACATCTCCAAGTGTACTACAAAGCGAATCCTGCAAATTATAGAAACGACCAGCTAAAATCGGACCAACTAACCTTGAGCCAAATGGTGTGTGTAGCCAACGTTTAGGGCCACTTGGTGCATAAATCACAAATTTGCCTTCTGCATTTGTTGTCGTTACGAGCTGATTAATCTGAACAGGAACAAATGCTGCTGGCGATCCATCCGGCCTACATACCTTTCCCTTTATCTCAGCCCCAAATAATAGGTAATCAAAATTACAACCGCCAAGGTTGGTAAATTGGGTACAAACCTGATTACCCGAAACTGTAATTGGAATTATCAAGGGAATCATCTGCCAAGCAGTAGCACCTCTTCTCCAGATTCTAAGACTTGAAACACTGTTTTGATTTATGATGTCGATCAATGTTTGACTCAAAGTCACACACACATTAAACGGTTCATTAGGGACCACCGGGACAATGCTATCTGACTGGATAGTTTTGTCACCTTTTCCACTACCAGCAGACTTGTTGCCAATGCCACCGGCGGCATCAACATAAAAAGCACCGACTGACTCAAGGATGCCGAGCTTGCCTGGGTTGTCGGGGTCTTGGGCCGAAAAGTCACCACCTGGCATCATTTCGCCAAAGCGGTTGTGGGTTGCATCAATATTGGCTCCGTAGATACGGATCTTGCCACTGTATGTTGTGCCGTCGGCTTTCTTGAAACCGTTGGGGGCGAAAGTCAAGGTCAAACCATCAGCACTGGTTACAGACCCTCCTGCGGCATTATCAAAACTGCCCAATAGCACCCGCTGCATCAGGACGGCATTCACAACTGAGCCACCTTGTTCTTGTTGCAAGGTAGTATTGGTAACAGCGAAAAAGCCTTCCTTTTCGAACGATGCCACTGCACGTTTCTGGTCGATCTGACCATTGTAGAGTTTGTAGTGGCCTGCCCCATCTGTGACGACGCTGTCTGAGCCAGACCTAACTATTACACCTGCAATCGGTGCGCCATCAACATTGGTTACGACTCCTTCGATAGTGGTACCGGTGTTGCCGCCTACCCCATCAATTGCATTTTTGTCTCGACAGCTCGAGAGGGTGAAGGCCAGGACACTGACCAAGGCTAGGACGCTGAAGGACAGCATCAGGTTCCTAAAAGAATAGCGAGCTTTCATAAAAACTAGGACAAGCGTGAGGGTAGCACGAAAACAAAAAAATAGACGGAGTGGCCAATGATCGTTCTGCCGACAAAACCTACACTGAAGGCCCTATTTGACAGAATTTGGGCGATTGTGCGCTCAATATAGACATCTCTCTGTAGCTAGACAAGCCTATGACGGGCATGGTTGCATGCTGGTGATAATAAATTTTCAAGATCAACGTTTACAAAATTTCCAAAATACTAGACCGATTAGTCCAGATTAAGGCCAAATTTTGGTCTGATATGGCTGTATGGTCCTGAAATGCACTTTTTGATTAGGTAGGACCCATCGCAGGGCTCAGCCATTGACCAAAAGAAGGACTTGGTTTTTGAATGAGCGGCCAGAAAAACTTAACACGGACAAGCAAAAAAATTTGGATTTTCACATCAATGCTAGGCCTCCTTCAGCTTGCGGTACAGGGTCGCAATGCCAATGCCCAGCAGGTCAGCTGCGGCTTGTTTGTTGCCTGCGGTGTGGGATGGGCTAGTGCACGTTGGATTTGCGTCCCCCTTGCCAATATCACTAGCTGCCGCACAATACCCGCGTAGTTGCTGACCAACTTGATTCCGGCATATTGATCAAATTGCTTGTTGAAGATGGGATGTGTCATTGCCTTCTCATAATCAGCCACTGTCAGGAACACCATTAGCGGTTTGTATCGGTGGGTTTATGAGGTTTTTATCGGTATGGCTTGCGTTAGGCCCATCATATTGTGCTTATTTGTCCTGCTGCAAGGCCCCTGAATCGGCAAAATTGTTATTTTAGGGCAGCCAAAGGCCTCTGAGTGGG
>CANHWS010000223.1 GCA_947464365.1 Cytophagaceae bacterium
GTTCAGCAAGTTCTTGATGTACAAAGACCTTGACGCCAATAACTGGAAGGACAATAACCTACTCGATAAGCCCCTGATTCGGCAACTGATAGGTGCTGAAGAGGGTATAGAATTGAATGGCAGCACTGACCAACAGAATTGGAGCGACATCATCGATTTAGATCAAGTTATCCCTGCAGATCAGCTCGACCATGTGGTGGATGCGGACAGCAGCCAGACGATCGCCGTCCAGATGGTGCGCGAGGGTCGTAACCTGGTAATCCAAGGCCCCCCTGGCACTGGCAAAAGCCAGACGATCACCAACATCATAGCAACAGCCGTGCTTGATGGCAAAAAGGTCTTGTTCTTGGCCGAAAAGTTGGCTGCACTCGAAGTCGTACAACGGAGACTTGTAGAGCAAAATCTGGGGGTCATGTGCCTTGAGCTGCACTCGTCCAAGGCTAAGAAATCCGTGGTGATGGATAATCTTAAACGGACTTGGGACTTAGGCAAACCAAACACCCAGGTGGTTGGGTCAGATATTGATAGGCTGGACGAGGCCCGAGCAAACCTCCGCGTCCATATTGATGCGCTGCATCATGATTATAACCTACCCAACTCGGCCTATCATTACGTAGGGCTGATGGCTGGCCTCGGCAATGGACCAGAGCTCGAACAATTGCTACAGATTGACGGGATCGAGAGCTGGAATGCAGACAAGTTGGCGAGGGCAGCTGAGTTGCTGGACCTTTATGTGCAACAGCTGTTCGAGATCAAGCATCCATCCACAAACATTTGGCGGGGTGTCGAGCTCACAACCTACATCGGCACGGAGGATGCGCTCTACAAAATGCAGATCTCGGAGGCTGCTACAAGCCTAGAGGCATTGCGGCAAGAGTTGGGGCAATTTGCCAAAACCATCGCTTCGTTATCCATGGATTTTGCGGGCTTCACGCTGCAAAACATTGATGAGTTATTGGTCCTGATTGATCATATCATTGCCAAGCCAACTGGTTTGGCGCTTGATTTGTCCAAAGAAGAGTGGGACTTAACCCTTGACCATATCATCAAGGTCACGGAGGTCAAACAGACTTTTGAAGCCTTTGTCTCAAAACACAAACAAACCTATGTTGATGGGGCATGGGCCGCAAGTGCCGAAAGGCTAAGGCCAACCATCATGCAGTATGGTGACAAATGGTATAACTTTTTTGTCTCGGACTACCGCGCAGCAAAACGGGAATTACAGACCTATTTACGTATCCCGTTAGCCAGAAGTTATTCCGATAAAATTACCGTCCTCGATACCTTGATCCAGGGCCAAGGATATTATCATGACCATAGCGCCAACAAAGCAATAGGTGAGCACATCTTCGGCATCCATTGGGCCAGTGGTGGTGCAGATCAATTGATGGGACTCATCAGTTGGGTGCAAGAGCTACATCGGCTAGGTGTCAAAGGCAAAAAGCGCCATCAGGCTTGGACACTGGACCACGACAACTTAGTAGCCGCTACTGCCAAATTGCGTAAAGCCGTTGCTGACTTCAATCAAAAAATTGGTGTCGTTAACGCTCAACTCAAGATCAATTGGGCGGCCTATTCCGAAGGGCAGGATGCGCCTTCGATCGAAGAAACCTGTAACCTATTAAAACGGTGGCAGGACGGCATCGCAGACCTCGCTGGTTGGATCAAATATGCTGACAACCATACCAAATGCAAAGCACTGGGCCTGTTGCCAATCCTTGATTTTGAGCTTAAACACCTATACCCTGCCCAATCGCTCATTTTAGCGTTTGAGCGGTTGGCTGCTAGGTCCGCCCTGCGACATGCCCGCGTGGTGGAGCCCAAACTTGCTAGGTTTGATGGCAACGAACACAACAAAAAGGTCGAAACATTCCGCAAAATAGATCATGGTCGCAAACTCCAAGCTATGGCTCGGGTTTTGGCAATGCACCATGCAAACTACCCGGTCCGGATGGCTGGCGGTGCCAATGGGGTTTTACAAGGCGAGGTCAACAAAGTCCGTAACATCAAACCCATCCGGAAACTGTTGGAGCTAGCAGGGCCCGCCGTCCAGGCCCTCAAGCCTGTGTTCATGATGAGTCCTTTGTCTGTTGCGCAGTTTTTGGCCCCTGATGTCCTAGATTTTGATCTATTGGTCATCGATGAGGCAAGCCAAATCAAACCAGTGGACGCACTAGGGGCTATCGCTAGGTCCAAACAGATTGTGGTCGTGGGTGATGACAAACAGCTGCCTCCGACTAGTTTCTTCAGCAAGATGACTTCCGAAGGCCCTACTGATCAGGAAGATGACGAGGATGCCGTCGTTTTGGACCAAGTAAAGGCTGCTGAACTCGAAAGTATCTTGACATTGTGCATGGCTCGGTCCGTCAACAAAACCATGCTGAATTGGCACTATCGGTCCAAACACCAGTCCTTAATTGCGGTCAGCAATAAACAGTATTACGAGAGTAAACTCAATATCGTCCCTTCGCCTTATCATGCTGGTGCGCTGATGGGTGTGCGGTACAATTTTGTACAGGGTGTTTACGAGCGAGGTAAAGGACAATCGACTACCAACCCGATTGAGGCATTGACGGTGGCCAAAGCTGTTTTGCAACATGCCGAAACAACTCCTAATCAATCGCTATTGGTGGCTGCATTTTCGCAAAAGCAACAGCGGGCCATCCAAGATCAAATAGAAATATTAAGACGCCACAATCCTGCCCTAGAAGACTTTTTGGGCATGCACCCGAACGAGCCATTTACGGTCAAAAACCTAGAGAACGTCCAGGGGGACGAGCGTGATGTCGTTTTCTTGAGTATCGGGTACGGTCGGGACAGCGAAGGCAAAATCACGATGAACTTTGGCCCCCTAGGCAAAGAGGGTGGCGAGCGTCGCTTAAATGTATTGATCTCCAGGGCCAAGGTGCGCTGTGAGGTATTCACCAACCTTAGCTTCCGTGACATTAACCTGACCAGTATCAAATCCAAGGGTCTCGAAGGCCTCAAGATGTACCTTGAGTTTGCTGAGCAGGGAAGTTTATCCGCATCCACTGCCGATCAACGGCCAGATAATGAAGCCTTTGTGGCTGCCCTCAAATCCGATATCGAGTCAACATTAGGTTATCAGGTCGTGACCCAAGTGGGCGAGTCTGGTTTCTTTGTTGATTTGGCTATTCTGGATAATGATAAAAAGGGCAGATTCGTGCTTGGCATCGAGTGTGATGGCACAAGCTACTTCAGGAGCCCATCTGCGAGGGATCGTGATCGGCTTCGGCAGTCTGTCCTCGAGAGTAAAGGCTGGATCCTGCACAGGGTCTGGAGCCTAGAGTACCTCAAAAACAAGGCGGTCGAGCTCCAGAGGATCAAGACTGCATTTGAGGCAGCCCTTCAACTCATAACTGAGCATGAGGCCGAAGTTGTCCGCCCAGTGATCAAGGAGACTAAAGTAGTCGTGGAGGTGCAGCGCGAAGTTGTTGGCAAAGCAGGTGACAAACTACCTTGTCAAGGCATTTATGAGATGGTTAGGTTGAAACCAGAAGTCTATCCGAACATCAATGACGTGCCAAAAGCAAAGATTGTTGATATGGTCATCAAAACGATCGAGAAGGAATCACCTATTCATACGGATGAGGTTGTGACACGTGTTAGAGAGGCTTTAGGGTTTAAGGCTGCTGGCGCTACCATTCGTGAGGTAATTCAGAACGCAATTCGAGCTGCAAGATCCAAAGCCATGTTTAATTCTGATGGTAGTTTTCATTCGGTTGCTGAGGTTTTGATTGTACGAGACCGCTCAAATGACAAAAAACTCCTCAAGATTGAATACATCGCACCTGCGGAAATCGACCTTGCCATCAGGGAATACACAAAGGTGGCCTATGGCTGCTCGGCGGATGAGCTTGCAAAGGGTGTTAGTAAGATGCTTGGCTTTTCGAATATGAGTGAGATTACCAAATCAGGAATCAATACGCGCATCAATTACTTGCAAAATGCCAGCGTTCTCGAAGTGGATCCATCTGGTAGGCTCAAGCTGCGTTAGGACCTTGTGTGTATTTGTCTGAACTCGTATTAAGCGGATTAGAGATTAATGGGATTCGTGTGTACTCATCCGCTATTTTGAGCTGGTTGGTTAGTTGTGGAGATTTACAACCCCATCCCACCAATCCGTTGAATCTTTTTTCTAAAATCCGAGTTCAGACAACCCTTGCCAATAGCCATCCCACCCATAACCAACCCTTAACACCACCAAGCCACATACCTAGGCCATAAATCCGTATTTTTGGCGTTGTATTTGTGTACCGCTCACCATTGGTCCTGATACAACCTGAACATGTTCAAAAAAATCTTACTCGGTCTTCTGATATTCTTCGTGGTGCTCTTGGCAGCTGCGGCCCTGGTGCCGATCATCTTCAAGGATGACATCAAGGCGGCCCTCGACAAGGAAATAGCTGCCAAGGTCAACGCCAAGGTCTTCTATGATGCCGACCAGTTTGGCCTTACGCTATTTGCCAATTTCCCGAACGTGACCGTAAAGTTGGGCGACTTCGGCGTGGTCAATAAGGCCCCATTCGAAGGGGATACCCTGCTCAAAGTCAACGAGTTCGCCATTGTGCTGGACCTGATGTCGGTTCTGACTGGTGACAAGATCAAGATCAATAGTGTCCTGCTGGACGAGCCGCATATCCGTGCTCTGGTGCTTCCTTCGGGCCAAGCCAACTATGACATCATGATCTCGGACACCAGCGCTGTGCAGCCCACCACACCGGCTGAGCCCAGCAAGTTTAGCATAGCCGTCAATAGTTGGGAGGTCCGTAATGGGCAGATTGGCTTCATCGACCTACAGACACCAATGTTGGCCAAGATCCAGGGCTTCAACCACAAAGGCAGTGGCGACTTTAGCAACACCGTGCTGGACCTCATGACCAAAACCACGATCGATAGCTTGAGTGTGGAGTATGATAGCACAGGCTACTTCAACCGCACGCGGGTGGCTGCCAACCTCAATGTCCGCATTGATCAGGAGAAACAACTCTATACCCTGTCGGATAACGAAATCAGACTCAATGATTTTGTATTTGCCTTCACGGGTACCGTCCTCAAAAAGCAGGCCTCTACCGTTTTTGATTTGAAATATGCGGCCAAGGAAACTAGCTTCAAAAATGTGCTATCGCTGATCCCTGCTGTGTTCTTGAAAGGGTACGAAGACCTCAAGACAGAAGGACAATTAGCCTTTGATGGCTTCGTGAAGGGCGAGCAATCTGCCGGCATCCTGCCGCAATTTGGCCTCAACCTCAAGGTACAGAAAGGGCAGATGCAATACCCCAAACTGCCTAGCGCCCTCACGAACGTCAACCTTGATTTTTCGGCCACACACCCTGGCGGTCCGCTCGAGCTCATCCAGACAGAACTACGCACCCTCCATTTCGACATTGGCAAAAATCCATTTGATGCCAAGCTCAAGACCCAAGGCCTCAAACACATCACCCTAGATGGTAACGTCAAAACCAAACTCAACCTTGCTGAGGTCACACAGGCTTTCCCAGTCAATGGCCTGAGCCTCAAAGGATTGTTCGCCCTAGATGCAACCGCCAAAGGTGTCTATGACGATAGCCTAAAGATGATCCCCGCTGTCACGGCCCACCTAGAGTTGATGGATGGATACGTTAAGTCAGCCAGCGTGCCTGCCCCTATTGAGCAGCTTGCTTTTGTGGCCAACGTCTTGGTCGAGGATGGCAAACCAGAGCTCGGCAA
>CANHWS010000224.1 GCA_947464365.1 Cytophagaceae bacterium
ACCAAACTACTTTGGTATGTGCTGTTCCGTTCCTGCCAGTCACGATCAACTGATAGACTCCTGTGCTAGGAGGCTGGGTTGGCAGCGGCTGCCAGACGTTATTGGCATCAATGGTACCGTGGCTAACTACTTGGCCAAGGCTATTGGTTAGCTGCCAATGTTGGGCCAAAGCTGGGTTAGCCACCTTGAAGCCTGTAGGGTTAGGATTGCTAGCCTCTAGACCAATAGCAGCTAGTGCATTCGGTAAGCCGACAACGATAGACCGTTTGGTGATCACGACCTTCATCGTGACAGGGAGGTGATCGCTCAGGTCATGCAAGGCCAGGGCAATAGAGTCTGGCACTTGGCCATTTGGCAAGGTCGTTAATGCCCCGTTGAAGTGGTTGCCATCATTACCAACAGCCGTGTAGGTGGACGGGAGGTTTCGCATCCGGTGGCTACCAGTCTGCATGGCGGTTGTTGTCATGATAAAGTCAAAACGATCATCCATGCCGCCATTAGCACCACCACCAAACTGGGCTGTGCGAGGGCTTTGGGTATGGATGTCAGCAAAAGCGAGGCTATTGGACCATGTTCCTGGCCTGTTGATCGGGTCGATAAACTTGAATGGACCTGGGCCTAACAAGGTCTGATAGGCAGGCTCGGTGGAGGTGTAGAGATTAAAATCGCCCGTTACAATGACATTGCTATCCCGGACGATATTGGTTAGTCGGCTAACTAAAGCTTGGCACTGAACGTTCCGGCTGGCTTCTTGGGTGCTACCTTGGCTCGAAAGCAAGTGCATCTGGTAGATGTCAAAGTAGGTCGTGTCGATCGGTAGGGGGCCACCCAGTGCTGGGTCTTTGTAGAACATGCGGCTGCCACGGGTATAGCGTGGCACCGTCTGGATGCTATCCTGGAACAAATGGCCAAACAAATCTGACCTGTAAAAGATCATGTTGTAGGGTGTCATGCCGCCAATGAACTTGCCCCTAGCCCAGCGTGTTTCGCCATTGATGTTGAGGGCCTGATTGAGGATGATGTCGCCACCCGCCTCGACACTCATTTCGTTGATGGTAAAGATGTGGGGTTTGGTGTAGCGCAGTACCTTGATAAGCAACGGCAAGCGTGTGGCTACCGTGGTACCGGGGAAACGCAAGAGGTTGTATTGCATCACCTTGATCGTGTCTTCAGAGGTCACGATCGTTGGCTGGGCAATGGCGCTACTGGCTGCAAAGAGCCCGAACAGCAAGGCCAGAATTGGTAATATTGGCTTCATATCTGGCAAAGATAGGCAATCGTCAATGGGCTAAAATTAAGGCCGTGTGAAATTCATGGATGCCAAGGTCGTAAGGCAAAGACACCCAAAATCAGGCAATCTGTCCTAAATCATCGTAATGAGGGTGCTTTGGCTCTCCAGCCACTTCCAGAGGCGTTTGCCGGCTTCGGCTTCGTAGGTTGCAGGGATTGCCTTGCCTACAGTGGTTTTGTGTAGGTAAATGCTTTTCTGGCCTTCGAGTTTAGGGTCTGTTGCCAGCATCAGGATGGACTTGGCGCCTTGCTCGGGCGTCATCAAGAAGACGTTGGCCAGCGAAAGTGCGGCTTTTGCCAAAAAGCTCATGTCCTTGAAGTTCCGGAATAGGTTGGTCTTGATCACACCGGGGTGTAGGGAGCCGATCGTGAGCGGGAGGCCAGCGAGGCGACGGCTCAGCTCGTTGGTCATGGTCGTTAGGGCCATTTTGCTGTTTCCGTACGCACGCATCATGCTATAGGGTGTTTGCGCAAAGCTCATGTCATCCCATTGGAGAAAGCCACTCTTGTGCAGGTCGCTACTAACGTTGATGATACGGCCAGCTGGGGCGGCGTTCACACGGTCAAGCAGGAGGTTTATCAGCATAAAGGGTGCACGGACATGTACAGCCAGATGCAGCTCGAGACCATCAGGTGCCAGCTGTTTTTTATAGCTCATCAATCCTGCATTATTGATTAGCAGGTCGATATGGTCATAGGTTTCTTTCAGTGCATCCGTGACCGAAAAGATCTGCTCACGGTCCGCCAGATCAGACAAAAAAAGTCTGTGCTGAGTATTCGGTCCACTAATCGACTTGAGGATTGCTAAGGCATGGTTGCCACGCTCTTTGGTGCGGCAGATAAGCGCAATCTCGTATCCTTGCTTGGCTAGCACCTTGGCGGCTTCTAGGCCGATGCCACTGTCTGCCCCTGTTATGACAACTACTTTTTGGGGTCCGGTCGTTGTTTGCATAACACAAAAGTAGCCCACGAATTGGCTTTTGAGACAACACGACGGCTTGGTCAACTACCAGATGCCAATCAGATCTATTGGTTTGCCGGATAACGAAGACGATTAGGCCCTAGGCCATGTAGCCGTTAGTTTTCAGGAACGCAAGCCAGAGGTCTAGCTGTTTGCCCTTTACCACACGCGGAAACTTGTTTTGGCCGCCCTCTTTGCCGAGGCTTTTCATGAAGTCATAGAAGACGTGCTCGGGCACCACTGTACACTTGATCTCTACTAGCGGACCTTTGCGCTCGACGGCATAGTCATCATTGAGGACTTTAAGGGCCTCGTCGATCTCATGGATCAGGGCATCAGGGTCAACCTTACTATCCGTACCGAAAAACCAATGGTGGGCAAAAAGGGTACCACTTGGCATGCCTGCTACCGTGAACTCGCGCAGGTCGATGCCCAGCTTGGTGCCAGCTTGCAGCATTGCATGGTTCATGTTGTCAACCGACAGGTGCTCGCCACAGAGACTGATGTAGTGTTTGGTGCGGCCCGAAATGATGATCTCTGCATTCTTTTTGTCAGTTATCCGGACAACGTCCCCGATCAAATACCGCCAAGCCCCTGCATTGGTGCTAAGCAAAATGGCATAGTCCGTGTTTTCGGACACCTGATCGATGGTTAGGCTAACGGGATTGGCCACAATTTCGCCATCTGGGCTGAAGTTGGCCTCGTCAAACGGGACAAACTCCATAAACAATCCGTTGTTGAGGACCAGCTGCATGTGCCTGCCCTTCATGTATTGGTAGGCGATAAATCCTTCGCTCGCGATGTAGGTCTCTATGAAAACGATCGGCCGCCCAAGCAAAGCCTCAAAACGCTTGCGATAGGGTTCGAAACTGATGCCGCCATGGACATAGACCGAAAAGTTGGGCCATATTTGGTGGATGTTATCAACCTTATAATGGGCGATGATGCGCTCTAGCAAGATCTGGACCCACGACGGTACACCTGTGACGTAGCCAATGTTCCAGTCCTTTGCCTTTTTGGTGATCTCGTCCAGTTTTTGTTCCCAGTCAGTAACGAAGGCGATCTTTTTGCCAGGCTTATAGAACCGTTGGAACCATGCAGGTAACTGGGCCGTCTGGATGCCGCTCATGTCCCCTTCGTAATAGTGCCCTCGGTGGTTTAGGTCGGTGCTACCACCTAGCATCAGGACCCCACTGTTGAAGATCGTGTCCGGAAGCTCGTTAGTCGGGAGGGCCAGTAACTGTTTGATGCCTGCACGCTGCATCGATTTCAGCATCTGTTGGCTGACTGGTATGCGCTTGGTGCTGGCTTCGCTGGTGCCGCTACTAAGGGCGAAATACTTGATCTGGCCAGGCCAAGTAACGTCTGACTCTCCCTCGATTGTTTTGTGCCACCAAGTATTATAAATGCTGTTGTAGTCGAAGATCGGGACCGTTTGTCTGTAAAGCTCAAACAGCTTGTGGTCATCTTGGTCCTCGGTAGCCTTCAGAAGCTTATGGAAGTTGTAGTGCTTGCCAAATTGGGTGTCTTCGGCAGCCTTCAGGAGCTTAATCAGCACTTTGTATTGTTGCTTGATGGGGGCTGCTGGGCGCCTAATGGCACGTTTGCGAAGGGTGAGGCCGCGTTTGACGAGACTACCAATAATTGACATAAGCTAAACTATACTTGGCTGGGGGAATAACGAACTCCTAAGATTTCAGATTGGAACCGGTTCAGCTGCCGTAGTTTCTAAAACTTGCCCTAGCCAAATCGTCTTTGGTCCCAATATTACGCAAAATTAAGATCAAGCGCATCGATCGGCTGTTCAAAAGGCTATTTCGGGAGGTTAGATGGTAATCCTTCTTTGCCTTTTCGGATGCAGTCGCTTAGCGAAATGCCGCCCATCCAATTGGCCATAATGCTTAGCCCTAAGGATTTGTCTCGGTCATTATAGGCTTGCTCGGCCCTCAATTGGTTGATGTCAAATTGCGGGATCGCTTGCTGCCATCGGATGATATGTTTGAAGGCGGGCTCAGTTTTGATCCTATAGGCCTCCTGCTGCTCCTTAATGACTTGTTTCAGGATTTCATCGTCAGGTAGCTGTGCTTTTTCTGGTGCGGTGGTTCCGCCAACAAATGCTGTAAACAAGGCCTGATCGGCTGGGCAACGTCCATCAAAGACTTGGCTTGTCCAGATATTACCGAGGGCGAACCTGTTTTCGGGTTGCGGGTGCAGGCCACCAAAACCTATCGGCATCTGGGCAATATCCTGTTTGCGCCATGCAGTATGGACAGCTGCCATGGCAGGATATACCACCTTGCTAGCGGCCTCAGCTAGCTGGGGCATTATATCTTTGACTAAGTCTGCCACCGCAAAGGCCGGCATACAGAGTGCCACTTGGCTACCTTCCAACACCTCAGTCACCCCATTTGCGTTTTCCACCCGGACCTCCCAGTGGTGCGCCTGCCGCTTCAACTGACTCACCCTATGGCCAAGGTGTAGATGGTCTAGGTGGGCTGCTATGGCTTGAGGTAACACTTCCATTCCATCCCGAAATGTGAGCGACTGGCGACGCCCAACGCCCTTCTGGCTTTTGGCAAATGCTTTGATCAATGACCCCTCTTGGTCTGCCATCCGGACAACGGAACCAAAGGTCTGTCCTACAAGTAGTTTACGGACATCGCCAGCATAAATGCCGGACACAAAGGGCCCAACGGCATAGTCCAGCACCTCTTGGCCAAACCGATCACCAAAAAAGTCAGCGATCGTAGTTTCGGCGGGCGTAGTGCTGGGTTTCCGAAATAGCTCAGCCAATATTTTGGCCTTGGTGCCCCAACCAAAAAAGCCACCAAACAGTAGGCTTAAAGGGTTCTGGGGTAAGGCCCGATAGCGTCCCTTGCGCCAGATGAACCGATGTTTGCTGACATCATTGGCCATCAGGATTTGGCTACCTAGCCCTAGGTCCTCGGTAATCCACCGGATGGTCTCGGCGTCAAATAGGTAGGAGTTAGGCCCCCGCTCTAGCTGATAATGCCCATTGGTTTCGGTGCTGATGTATCCACCTACTTGGTTGGCTGCTTCGAGCAAAACATAGTCTTGGCCTTGTTGCTGCAGGGTAAGGGCAAGTGTAAGGCCAGAGATGCCCGCTCCGATGATGATGACCATGTGTGCTTATATGGGCTGGTAGGTGTTATATCCTTTGCCGGCTGGCAAGGCTTTGATGTTAATAATTGTGGCCAGGCCCTATGGTTGCATCCTGATGCTTATAAGTCCGTCCTGATTGCTGAGGAGACCTTCGTCAAGCATGCGGCGTAGGTGCGTCCAGAGGACGTCTTCAGTGATTGGGTGGAGCCGCTGGATCAGGTCTTGGTGGTGGGCAGGGACTGCAAGTTGGTCCAGAATGGCTTGCCGCACGGTTTTGATTGGCGGATTTTCTTTGGCCTTTCGCTGGCAAGTGTCACAGAGGCCGCATGGTGGA
>CANHWS010000225.1 GCA_947464365.1 Cytophagaceae bacterium
CTTCTGGGTTATTCCATACCTACAATGGTGGCCTTAGCTGGGATAGTGTCGCGATGAGCCCAACGAGCACCTCCTCATTTCTTGGTGTGACGTTCCCTACGCCACTAGTCGGATATGCCACGGGTGGCAGTTTTGGGGCCAATCGGTTTCCAGCCATCTATCGCACCAAAAATGGTGGCCTATCATGGGATTCTTTGCCAAATGTACCAGTTGTCTTACCAGGCTTCAGCCAACAGTGGGCCTCCTACTTTTATGATGCGGCAAATGGGATTAGCGTAGGTGCCAAGAATATGCTATCCGTCACAGCAGATAGCGGCAAAACATGGAACTTACTCACGACCAGTGACAACTCACAACCCTACTTACGCTGCATTGCCGGCAGCCTTGATACCATCTTGACCTTTGGGGATGCGGGTTATGGTCGGTCAGGCTACTTTTCTAAAAACTTTGGCCAGACCCTAACCGACTTGCCTGCCAACTGGGTTAACCAGGCTCCTAACCCGATCACAGGCAATGGAAACCGCATTGTAGCCGTGGCCTACCTGAACCGTAATGGCTATGCTGTGGCTGGTAGCGGCACCGTTATCAAGATGACGGCAGCTTCGATGGGCTTTATCGTCTCGAGCCCTAAGGCAATCGACCTCGGGGCACGGAGCATCTACCCAATGCCGATCGAGCGGGAGCGGGCCTTCCGAGTTACGGGGCTGGAGTCTAGTTTGGTTGATGGATCTAGATCCGTGAAAGCCCAACTGATCAACCCAACCGGTCAATCAATCCCGCTGAACGCTAGTGCTGATGGCAATGCGCTTCTGCTAAGCCCAGCCCAAGCATTGACAAGTGGCACCTATTGGGTTCTGATCCAGACCAAACAGGCTGTTTATCGCAAATTGGTGGTAGTCAACTAATCAGGGGACTCATCCCAAAAAGGAAGGGCTATCCCCTACCGATCCACATCACCCAGGACCAAGTCAAGGCTACCGACAACTGCAATCAGATCTGCAAGCAGGTGGCCTTTGGCTAGGGTAGGCAGCACACTCAGGTTGCTGAAACTAGCAGCCCTGGCTTTGACCCTATAAGGTATGTCGGACTTGCCTGCAGTGGCCTTATCCACCCGGAACCAGAAGCCAGCTTCGCCCCTTGGCCCTTCGGCACGGGCATAGAGGTCTTGTGCTGCTGGGCGGATTTTCTTGGGGCAAAGTGCCTGCGGGTCAAAGTCTTGGCTTCGTTTATGTGGTCCCATTAGGGCTGCAATACATTGCTCGATGATGCGGACAGACTCCCGGCACTCAGCTAAGCGGACCCAAGTGCGGTCCCAACAATCGCCTAGGGCACCCATGCCCCCCGTCCCGATCGGGATGTCGAACTCAAGCTCAGGGTACACACTATAGCCATCTGCTCGGCGGATGTCAAAGGCTAGGCCACTGCCCCGCAACATAGGCCCCGTGACTCCATAGCCTATGGCCGTTTGCATCGGCAGAATGCCCACATTGGCAGTACGGCTAACGAAGATGCTGTTGTCCACCAAAATGCGCTCTACCTCAGTCAGCTTGGGCAAAAGGTGTTTGCAGAAGGCCAGAACTTGCTCTTCAAATCCGCGGGGGGTGTCATAGAACAGCCCACCGATCCAGATGTAGTTATAGAGCATGCGGGCCCCGCTTAGCCACTCCAGCAACCGCAAGATATGTTCACGGTCTCGCATCATCCACAGAAATGGTGTAAAGGCCCCAATATCCATCCCGTAAGTGCCAAGGGCCACAAAGTGGGAGGCCAGTCTGTTGAGCTCGGCCACCAAAACACGGATATACTCAACCCGTTTGGGCAGCTGCCCGTCAATGCCCATCATACGCTCGACCCCTAGGACGTAAGCATGCTCCATATTGATGGCACTGAGGTAGTCCGTGCGATCGACATAGGGGATGGTTTGGTTATAGGGTAAGGACTCGGCGTGTTTTTCGAAACAGCGATGCAAGTAGCCGATGTGTGGCACGACGTCCACCACCATTTCGCCATCTGTGATGACCTCTAGCCGTAGGACTCCGTGGGTGCTTGGGTGTTGCGGCCCCATGTTCAGGATCAGGTGGCCATCTGCCAGCTGCTCTTGGCTGAACCTAGTTGGTTCGCTTTTATGCAGATGGTCCGGATGATACTGGTACTGAATGGCGCGCCCCATGGCTTGGTTTTTTGCTGCAAGATAAGGCCTCCGGATGGGATATGTAGGGCCAACCTGAAATGCGACCTGATCGACCACAAGTCCCAACTAGGTTGTGGAACGCTGTGCCCAAGAGACGGACCGTTCTGCCCTGATTAGATCCTAGAGCTTGATGCCAAATGTCACGTACCAAGTGCGGCCATCAGCTGGCAAGATACCTGGGCCTGGGTATCCACCTGAGCGACGGGTGTAGTACTTGGCGTCGGTCAGGTTGTTGACCCCTGCCTTGAGCGAGTAGCTGGCCAAAAACTGATAGCTCGCACTCAGGTCTTGCACACTATAGGCCGGGATCTCGCCAATAGTGGCAGCGACATTGGCTTTTTGGGTGTTGGTAGCATCCGTGAACTGGGAACTGACTTGGCTATACTGCCATGTTACGGACACAGTATGATAGCTGTAGCGGAGGCCATACCGACCGATGTAGTTGGGGGCGTTTTCCACACGGTTACCCTTTAGGTTGGTTTCCGTAACTGCACCAGCCACGACCGAGGTGATTTTGAAGTCTTGGTATCGGGCATCGATGCTAGCCACTGACGCAAAGGCCGATAGGTTTCCGAAGGTAGCATCCTGACCTGCTAGGGCTAAGAAGTCAATCTCGCCATACGCCTCTAGGCCAGTGCTGGTGGTGGTGCCGAGGTTGGTACGGAAGACGTAGCTACTGCCGTTGTCGTTGAGCTGGGCTAGGTTGCCGATGCGATTGGCATAGTTGAGATAATAGTAGCTGACGTCCCATGACAACCAGTTAGAGACAGAGCCACGAAGGCCAGCATCTAGGTTATAGCCTGTGGCATCCTTTAGGTTGGCGTCGATGACATCTGTGGTTGAGGGTGGGGTAACATCGCTGAAAAGTACTGGGCGATAGGCTTGGCTGGCGTTGGCATACAGGCTGATATTCGGCAATAGGCGCTGCTCAAGGCCCAAACCAGCTAAGACGAAGGTCCGGGTTTTGCTATCGTCGTTGATAGATTGGTCCACCCCCGTCGTAAAGTTGCGTGCTAGCCTGCCACTGCTGGTATTCGTGATTCGCTCGACCCTGATGCCTGGCGTGATGGTGGTAGATGTGCTGAGGCGGAAAACGTTTTCGGCAAAGGCTGCAAAGTTTGTGATGCCAAACTGCAGGTCACGGCTATAGTCTGGGGTGGTAACACCGAGATCATAATCTGATAGGCGGCTACCAGCTCCCTGGACACGTCGTGTATTGCCACGGTAGTATTTGACGCCCGTCGCTAGGCTATGTGTTTGTCCTAATAGGTCATAATTGGTTAGCAGGCGTGCCTCGATGCCGACGTTGCTATACCAGTCGCGGTCGATGGTGCGGGCGTTAAATCCCTTTGCAGCCACATTGAAAGTATCAGGCACCGTGATGGCGGCAGTATATCCCACACTGTTGCGCTGACCGACGAGACCGTAGGCTTTGACCGAGATCTTGGTGCGGGAAGAAACGGTGTAGTCTGCCGTGACGGCTGGCACTAGCCAATTGATGTTGAACCAGTTGCGGGCACGGTTGCTCTGCTGCGGATCTTGCGCGAACTGGGCTTCGGTTAGGCCACCCGGCTGTTGGTTGAGGTAGTTCATGTACGTGAGATCGAGGCCAATGCGTAGTTTATCATTAACCTGATAGGCCACTTGCCCCATGGTGTTGGTGATGTTGCTGCGGCTGTTTTTGCGCCATCCATCACCCATGCGTTGGTTGGCATAGCCGTAGTAGGACCAGCGTCCTGTTGTGCCACCGATGGCGTTATGGGTGTTGAGCAGACCGTAAGCACCAACGGTATTCACAGACTCAAAGCCTAACTTTTTGTCTTTAGGGGCTTGTTTGGTGACATAGTTGAGGAGGCCGCCAAACTGCGGGCCGTATTGCAAACTGGCGGAACCACGGACCAGCTCAATACGCTCCACGGCCTCCATCGGCGGATTGAAATACGCCTCTGGATAACCAAATAGGTCTGAGCTGATGTCATATCCATTTTGGCGCACATTAAACTCCCACGAGCGGTTAGGGCTTAGGCCACGGGTGCTGACACCGACCTGCACACCAGACCCGTCACTTTCCCAGCTATGGACGCCAGGGACTTTAGCGAATATCTGGCGGGCGTTGTTGGTGGCTAGGTTGGCATCGATGTCGCTAAGCTGTAAGACCTCGGTCTTTTTGCCCGCATAGATGGCCGTACCAACGGTATCCGCTAACTGGCCTAAGGCATGGCGGGTGCCTGGGCGCGTGCGGCTAGACGTTACCTCCACCGATACTACCTGATGCGAACGTTCGGCCAAGACGACCTGCCACGTGATGCTCTGTCCACCCAATAGGGTTAGAACTTTGCTGCTTGGCTCCACATTGATGGAGGCAAATACCACCCAATAGGTACCAGCTGGCAGGTTGGCAAAGCTAAAAGCTCCATCGGCATTGGTGACGTATGTATAGGTGGTGCCCTTTAGATATACTGCGATACCCTCTAGTGGCTGCTTGTCCTTGTTGAGGACAACACCGCCAAAAGTGCCTTTTTCTTGGGTGTCATCCGCTTCTGGTCTGTAGTTGCCTGATGCTGTAGCTGGTATGCCAATTTCCATCTTTGCTGAAGCCAATGGCTGTGCAATGGTCCGACCGAAGGGCAGAAAACCAGCGACAAGGAGTAATATCAGCAGTGGAGTAGAGCAGCGCATCAGGATTGTTTATTTAGACTAGTTACAGATAAGGCTGCAAACTTATCGGCCATAGCCTTACCAAACAAGACAATAATGCCCTGCTACCTCATTTTCTGGAAAATTAGTCTTGATTGCCTACACCCAAGGCGGCCCCGCCTCTGGGCCTACCCTAGTTGGTCATGGCCTGATGCCCCCAAGCATACTGCGACTTGCTGCTGCCAAAAGCCCATTGCAGAAAGTCAGGCAGAACTTCGGCCCAAGTGGTTTGGTTGTGGTGTCCATTCGGGATTTCCAGATACCGGATATCGTTCCAGAAATCATAGCCCTTGGCGGTCAGGAGCCGGACCAGATCACGACTGTCTCCCACTGCATCGATGAGGCCGTCTTGGTCACGATCAGCGTTTTCGTCATGTGTGCCGACCTGTAGCCAGAACTTGAGTGGCTGCCTATGGCCACGTGCTACAAGATCCAGCATGATGCGGTCATGGTCCTGATAACCTTCTTCATAAGCCTTGCGGCGCCACCAGAACGAGCCACTAAAGACACCCACCTTCGCAAACAGGTCCGGATGGTGCCATGCCATATCAAAGGCCTGCAACCCACCTAGCGAAAAGCCCATAATGGCTCCAGTCTCGCGCTTGGCTCGGTATTCCTTCATCAGGTAGGGGATGATCTCGTCCTTGAGGAAGAGACTATAGGCACTAGCCAAAGCCCCCCGCTGTTTGAAGTCCGCCTCAGCAGCGATGCCATAGACTTGGCGTCTATCATGTGGGGCATGGATGGCGATAACGATGGTTGGCTCCATCAGGCCATCACGCTGCAACTGCTGCAAGGTGGCACGTA
>CANHWS010000226.1 GCA_947464365.1 Cytophagaceae bacterium
CGCTGACCATTGAACGATAAGGTACCTAGGATACACTCCTTAACCGTTAAGTCGAGGTCGGCATCGGGTAGAATAATGCCTGCATTTTTCGCATCCAGCCCAAAGATGGTCCGGAGGCGGTTGCTTTTTGGGTGGCTCTTCTTGAGCTCATCAGCCACACGGCTGCTACCAATTAAAGCTAGGCAGTTGACCAAACCAGTGTGCATCAGGACCGGCACGACGGAGTTGCCTCGTCCATAGACCGTATTGACAACCCCAGCAGGGAAGGATGTGCGGAAGGCCTCAAGCAGTGGGAAGTGCAAAAGGGTGCCATGCTTGGGTGGCTTGAACAAGATGGTGTTGCCCATCAATAGGGCAGGGATCAGTACCGTAAACGTTTCGTTGAGTGGGTAGTTGAACGGACCCATACAAAGGACAACTCCTAGCGGGGCACGCCGCACCTGGGCAATGATCCCTTGTTCGATCGTGAACCGCGAGCCAGCCCTATCCATTTCTTTGAGCTCGTCGATGGTGGCAACGATGTACTCAACGGTCCGGTCGAACTCCTTGATCGCGTCACCATGGCTTTTGCCGATCTCCCACATTAGCAGTTTGACGACTTCGTCCTTGACGGCAATCATCTTTTTAGTGAAGGCATCCATACAGGCGATGCGCCCCGCGATGCTCATCGTTGGCCACTCGCCACGTCCGTGATCGTATGCCTTGACGGCAGCATCTAGGGCCTCGAGTGCCTCAGTAGGTCCAAGTAGTGGGTAGCTACCGACCTCGACAGGTTTGAAACCCTGGTCGGTGCTATAGCCCAGGGCCGAGGTGACGGTATGGGTGGCGCCTGCCCAAGTCCTCATTTGTCCATCGACTAGGTAGGTATCCTGATGGAGAGGACCACTGAGCCGGGCGTATTCCGGCACATCTTGCTCTGTTTTGGGGAAGGCGTCAGAAAGCCTCGCGTTTGGGGTGCTCATGTCGATAAAATCAATAAAACAGCTTCTAAAGGCATTCGGACTAGGTATCCTGACAAGCTATGTGCTCGTTTGGGCAGTTGGCTTCCGCAGGACCAGACCTAGGCCAGATGAGGGCTTTGGTGCCTCGTCTTTGTCAATGCCAATTAACAACTAATGTCCCAACATATCGCCTCAAATCCTGCCAAAAGTAGCCGGACGGTACTTTGCTTATGGATAGGAGGAGCTAACTAGTGCCTTTAAGCGTTACTATAAGCATCTTAGCCATCGTATGGGCTGGTGGGAGCCTGCATTGTTGTCCTTGGCCTGCAAACATCATGCAAGTATGGTGGTCAGGGGCTGGTAGGGCCAAAAAAATCAGCTTAATTTGCAGCCACGCTTAGATACCAACCATGTCACCTACCGCCACCACCACCCCGCAACGTGTCCTCAAGGTTCACGCTGCTGATAATGTCATCGTCGCCCTGCAAGACCTTCGTCAAGGGGAGGTTATCAATTTTGAGGGCGAGGATTATGTATTGGCCAACGACATTATGGCCAAACATAAATTTGTAACCCAAGACCTAGCCGTGGGTGATGAGGTAACGATGTATGGTGTCTTGGTCGGTAAGGCTAGCCAGCCTATCCCTGTTGGTGGGCTGATCCATACTGGCAATCTTAAGCACGCTGCTAGCACGTTCACTGGCAAGACCAAAGCCTACAGCTGGACTGCACCTGATGTTTCGGCTTATCAGGGTAAGACCTTTGACGGATTCCACAGGGCAGATGGCAAGGTCGGCACGGCCAACTATTGGCTTTTTGTCCCGACCGTGTTCTGCGAGAACCGCAATCTGGATTTTATCCGCGAGGCCCTAGACAAGCAGCTGGGCTATGGCAAAACAGAGAAGTACCAAAACTATGCCGCTCGATTGCTTAACCTATATAAAGGTGGGGCAACCACGGAGGAGATCCTAAAACAAACGCAGCTACCAAGCCAGACGGATGCACCTCAGCACCGGGTATTCCCGAACATTGACGGCATCAAATTCCTGACCCACCAAGGAGGCTGCGGCGGTACCCGTCAGGACAGTGGGGCTTTGGCTGGTCTTTTAGCTGGCTACATGAACCACCCCAACGTTTGTGGGGTCACGGTCATGAGCCTTGGTTGCCAACACCTACAGGTGGCCGAGCTGAAAGAGGAGCTCTACAAACGCAACCCGGGATTTGACAAGCCACTATATATATACGAGCAGCAACAGAGCCAAAGCGAAGAGGCACTGCTTGCCGAGGCCATCCGCCAGACCTTTGTTGGTTTAGTTGAGGCCAACAAACAAACCCGTCAGCCAGCCCCGCTTAGCCACCTAGTCCTAGGGGTCAAGTGTGGTGGTTCGGATGGGTTTAGTGGCATCTCGGCCAACCCCGCAGTAGGCTATGCTGCTGATATGCTTGTGGCTTTAGGTGGCTCTGTCGTGTTGGCTGAGTTCCCCGAGCTATGTGGGGTGGAGCAAGAGCTGGTGGACCGCTGTGTTGACCAAGCCACTGCCGACAAGTTTATCCACCTGATGCGGACCTACGCTGGCCAAGCTGAGGCAGCGGGTAGCGGCTTTGACATGAACCCAAGCCCGGGTAACATTCGTGATGGCCTCATTACGGACGCCATCAAGAGTGCGGGTGCTGCTAAAAAAGGCGGCAATGCCCCCGTGGTTGATGTGCTGGACTATACCGAGCCTGTTACCAAGCCAGGTCTGAACCTCTTATGCACTCCAGGTAATGACGTCGAGGCCACAACGGGCAAAGCCGGCAGTGGTACCAACCTAATCTTGTTCACGACGGGGCTAGGCACACCGACTGGCAATCCTGTTTGCCCGGTAATCAAGGTTGCGACCAACAACGCCCTAGCCGAGCGCATGGCCGACATCATCGACATCAATACGGGTAGCATCATCACAGGCGACGATACCATCCAGACCATGGGCCACAAGATACTGGACTACTGTATCAGCTGCGCCAGCGGTAAGGTAACCCCCAAAGCAGTACTGCTAGGCCAAGATGACTTTATCCCTTGGAAACGAGGTGTGTCGCTCTAGTAACAAGCCACATAGTAGCTGGTCAGGGGCAAAAAGCCGTTTATCAAGCCAAAGCACCTGTCATCCGGGTGCTTTTTTTTGCCCTTACTAAATTTTAATGCCTTAGATGAAAATTTGTTTTGGGGCTCGATTATTAACAATTTGCTAACAAACAGGTAGTGCGGTGTAATTTTTTGGTTGAAAGTACGGCAAATGAGGCATTCCTAGGCTAACCAAATTATTTTGTAGTAGAGACACAATATTTGGAGATTGTTTGGCAAATCGGTAGTTTCAACGTCTGAATAGTAGGTCTTGCCCGTAACAAACCTCATCCAGTTCATTTTTTAACAAGTCCAAAACACATGAAAAAACTAACACGCAATTGGTGGAAAGTTTCTCTTGTCGTCGGGTTATCCTTAGGTGTATGCGCCAATGCGGCCATCGCTGGTGAGGGCCCAGGTGGCGGTAAGAAGGCGGTGAAAGCTCCACAAACCAACGCTGAGAAAGCATCAAGGTCTGTGGCGCCAAAAGTTGCTCGCGAGCTCGTGGGCACAGAGCTAGACCAGTCTAGCGACCAAGTCAGAAGCCTAGCTGGTTCTGATCCTGAATTCGTTCAGCTCAGGGCCGAAGCTGTCAAAGCTGCCAAAGCACCTGCTAAGGTTGCTCCAGCTGCTAAGGCTTCTAACAATCAACCTGTTTTGTTAACCAAGTAATCCTAGCCAAAATGAAAAAAGTTTTTTCGCTCGCCAAGTCAGCCTTGGTGTTTGCTGCTGTTTTGGCATCTGGTACGCTACTTGCCCAAAACGTAAATGTGGAGGCAACTGGTGGTACCAATGCCTCGTACACAACCCTTAAAGCTGCTGTTGACGCTGTCAACGCAGGTACACACACTGGCGATGTTAAAGTCTTGTTCGTTAATAACACGACCGAAACTGCCAAGACTGTGGTTAACCCTAGTGGCTCTGGTGCTGCTAGCTATACCAACCTTACAATCGGTGTCGGTTCTTCCGTATCGAGTCTGATCACCGTTACTGGCACAGTTGCTGGTGACCGCCTGATTGACGTAAGTGGTAGCAACGTGATTATTGATGGTCGCCCTGGTCAAACAGGTTCAACCTCACAACTACTGCTTAATCTAACTGTTACCACCTCTTCGGGTGTGCGATTTATATCTACAGCTGGCTTCCCAATGGGAGGGTCTGGCATCAGGTACACACAGCTTACCGGAACAGGTCTTACCTCAACAGGTAGTGGTATCTTCCTTGGTACTAGTGTACAGGCCTCTAAAGATAGTAACCTAGTTGCTGAGTTCAACACAGTCCGGGCGCTAAGTTCTGGTATTATAGTTGGCTCAAACACAAGGCCTAATATCACTAAAAACGTAACGATTTCTAATAACACGATCGTAAACGTTACTACAACCTCTATTAACGGTAACATTAATAGCACTGCGGAAGGGTTTGCTATGATATCTGGAAACAGTATCTCGCATAGTAGCTATAACTCGACCACTACAAGCGCTGTAATGGGGATTGAAATTACTGGAACGGGAAACCAATTCAGTACCGGAAACCCTTACACACTTACTATTACCAATAACTCGGTATTTAACCTTGCTACAAACCCAGCAAGCGGTAACCCTGCCCTTAGGGGTATCTCGATTACTTGTACTGGTATTGCTGGTGGTATGACAAATGGAGCTGGCAAGTTCTTCGTTGCCAACAATAACATCCAATTGTCGCCAACCACTACCACAAGGGGGTTAGTTGTAATCGGCCTTGCCTTCTTTGGAGCGTCTCTTACCTCTAATGCAGACGATATTCGTGGTACTTTCGAGTTTTATCATAACACGATAAGCATCGGAGGCAACAATGCCACTGGTGGTGTTGCGTCTACTACATCGCAAACACGGGGTATTGTAATATCCTGCAATGCCCAGAACACTACGGTAAGGTCTATGAACAACATCATCGTTGTGTCGCGGACTGGTACTGGTAACACAAGGCATTTGTGGGGTCAATTCCCAATTACTGGCCTAGATGCGTTTAACAACTATACAGCACCTCCGACAGGTTTTTCGTTTTTATCTAACTTCAACGTTTACTTCAAAAACGCAACTGCAAATGGCTTTATAGTTTCTGGGCCATATAATGGTGGTTTTGTATTCGGCACGGGGTCCACAGTTTCCGGCATGGGCGTTGAGTTTAATGAAATGTACGGTGGTAACCAAGAAACCAACTCTAGCGAGGCCCAAATCACCTTCCCTAGTGCTGGCTCGCCTGTCTTTACATCAACTTTTGATAAGGATACCCGTTTGATCGGTACAGCCATCACCGGTTTGAACACTGATTTCTCTGGTGTTACCCGTGGTACTCCTCCTTACATCGGTGCTCACGAAGGTTCTGCCTTCCCGAACGATCTTACTGTTGTTCAGGTATACTCTCTGGGTAAGATTCCTTATCCTTATGCCTTCCCGCATGTTGTGCAGGCCAATGTCAAAAACGTAGGTGTTTTTGATGCCACCAACGTAACTGTCACGCTCAACATTACTGGTGCCAATACGGTCACTAGGACTGCAGTCATTCCTTCGTTGCTAGCAGGTGCGTCAACCATGGTTTCTTTCCCAGCCATCGACGCAAGCGATATCACAACA
>CANHWS010000227.1 GCA_947464365.1 Cytophagaceae bacterium
GGACCCTAAGAAAACCCAAGCTAGCCCAAACATCAATAATGGCCCGACTATCCAGTTCTGGACAAGGGACAATATCAGCAGCTTGACATCGGCAAAGACCAAGGGCAGCTCCTGATAATTAACCTTGGCCAAGGGTGGGTACATCATCACGATTAGGCCAATGGCTATCGGGATACTGGTAGTGCCGACCGAAAGTTGGTTGATCAAGGATGGCAATGCTGGCACAAAAACCGACAAACCAATCCCGAGCAACATGGCCAACAGAATCCAGAGTGTCAGGTAGCGGTCCAGGAACGCGAGTTGTTTGTTCCCTTCCATTATGCTGTTACTGGTGGTAAGGTGTTGGAAATCAATGCCTTGACTTGTTGCATGAGGTAAAGTTGCTCGACTGCCACTTGGCCCGAGCGAAGATCATAGACTTGGGCTTCTTCAGCCGTGCCATCCGCTGCTTTAGGGTCGATATAGGGCAAGGAGATCCGGATTGCAGAACCAGTAACAAAGGGGCATCCCGCATCGGCAGAGCTACATGTCATGATGGCGGCAAAGCCAGTAGTCGGATTGCTCGGGTCATCATAGACCTTGCTATAGCCAACGCCAACAGGTTGATCAATATCGATCGAAAGGGTGTAGCGAGGATTTTGTTCACCATTCTTGACATCCTTCTGCACTGTGAACCCTGCCCTTTGGAGCGCTGCGACAGATCGGGGATTCATGGCTGTAACCTCAGTCCCACCAGACCAAGTGCTGATGCCTGAGATCTGGAAATGGTTGGCAGCCGCAGAGGCCCAAAACTGCCCAAAATGGCTACGGCGACTATTATGGGTACAGATATAAACTAGATCAACGGGTAGATCATGCTGAAGCCGATCGACTATAAAAGTAGCTAGGCGATCTAGTAGGGCCCGACGCGCAGGCTCTATTGATCCGACTAGGTCGAGATAGCCAACTAGGCTGGCAGATAGTGTTGGGTACATTATTTAATCTTTGGAGGATTGATTGGTCAAATGAATCGAGGAAATTGAATTGAGAACCTATCATAAAAGATGGTCACCTTGTTTGAAGAAGATGACCATCTGGTCAATGAAGGGGCAGACTAGCAGCAATTACCACCTGGTGCGCAGGCATCGGCTGTTGCCTTGGGTTTAATCCGGAACTGGGCAGGCATCACTAGGGGAGTAGCAGCTGTGCTGGCCTGTGTGCTTACCTCAGGCGTTGCAGTTGCTATGCAGCAGGCCGAGGCAGCATCAGTGGCATAATGCGGGTCATTGAACTGGGCATCCTCCTTGAATAGGTAGATCTCCCATTGGTAACCATCAGGGTCAGTGGCCCAGAACTTGTCCTGGACGGCATAGCAGCAGGAAACATCCATTTCCTCACGCAGGTCGAGCCCAGCAGCGCGTGCTAGGTTCAGGCGATCGGTGAGCTCCTCAATTGAGTCAACCCGAAAACCAAGGTGGCCAAACTGGGTCTGGACCTTGCCTGGGTTCTCAACAAAGGAAATCAGCAGGCCAGGGGTCTGGAGCTCAAACTTGGCATAGCCGGGCATCACTTTGGTGGCAGGCTGGCCAAAAAAGGCGGTATAGAAGGCGACCGTTTGTTGTATGTCGTTGACATACAACGATACGTGCATCAGAATAGGGTTGGAGGGGTTAGTGGTCATGATGAGATTGGTGATTGTGGTGAATGGTCTGTACCAGATTAGGTACGGGCAAAGATTAGGCCATGGATCAAGACCTAAAGACTATGGTCGATCATTCGGTGAGTGGTTAGGCGACAACAACGATTAGCAGCAACTAGTTGGTTTGTTATTAGTCGTGAACCCTCCTAGATGATCAATCAGTTGCTGGTAGCCTTCTGGGTCGATACAGTAACACACGGTCTGTCCTTCGATGGTACCCTTGATGAGGCCAGCGGCTTTCAGCTCCTGCAGGTGCTGGCTGACGGTGGCCCTAGCTAATGGCAATTCGTTTGCTATATCCCCGCTGATGCAGACTCCAACCTTTGCAAGATGCTCCAGGATGGCCACCCGGGCAGGATGCGACAGTGCCTTGGCCAATTTGGCGATCTGTTGTTGGTGCTCCGTAAAAACGGCTAGTTTGGCAAAAGTCATGGTGTGTGCAGGGGTGGAAAAACCGATAGGGTTACCAATCAGTCTACAATGGTTGGCATCAGAGGAGCATCCCTCAACAGAGCCATCTGTTGTATGACGCAAATATACGACACATTCGGAGCCCTATGATTTTTTCTTTTTCTTTTGGCCAAATTTTTTTCAGTTACACAGAGGCTAGTACCCCTCTATCGTGGCTATTAGTGCAGGATTTAGGCCAATCCCGATTGATTAGGTACCTTTGGGGACCATATCGGCCAGTACGCTGGCTAGTTCCCCCTTACTTATCCTCTTGCCTTTGTGGTTCGGGATTTGCCTCCTGATCTCAAAACTCCCAAATATGTTTGCAGCAAGTGTTGTCATTTCGGTCTATAACAAGCTGGATTTTTTCAGGCTGGTGTTAGCCGGATTTGAGCGGCAAACAAACAAGGACTTTGAGCTCTTGATTGCTGATGATGGGTCTGGTGGGGAGTTTGTGGCTGGCGCCAAAGCTGCACTTGACGCTAGTGGGATCAGCTACCAATACATCTGGCATGAGGATATGGGCTGGCGCAAAAACAAAGCCCTCAATGCTTGTTTTGTGGCTGCAAAGGCTCCCTGGATCATCGTCATCGACGGGGATTGCATACCACATAGTGCTTTTGTGGCCCAGCACCTAGCGCACGCAGCACCCCGCACCATGCTCACAGGCCGCAGAATGAATCTAAAGCCAGCACCAAGCAGATGGTTAACCCCTGATCGGGTACGGGCAGGCTACCTCGAGTGGGGCTATGTTTTCTTTTGGCCTTGGCACCTGACGGGATACTATACGCTTTACTTCAAAGGTTGGTACCTACCTTGGCTTGATAAGATCCTGAACCGGGGCCCCAAAGGGCTACTAGGCTGCAACATGTCGATGGCCAAGGAAGACTTGTTGGCCATCAATGGCTTTGATGAACGTTATAACAGCCCTGGCACAGGCGAGGACTCTGACCCAGACTATAGGCTCCGCTTGCTAGGGGTCAAAGAGCGCCCCATCGTAAACCTAGCGGTGCAGTACCACCTCTGGCACCGTGAGCTTACACATCCCAATGCGAATCATAGGATTATTGAGGAAGCCAAGGCCAAGAAACAGATGTGGACTCCTTTTGGCATCCAGAAGACTGACTGATTCTAAATTGTGATCAAAAAAGGGTCAAACGTAAAATTTGAGCATTCCCGTCGCTGATTGTCGTAAATTAGTGCCATAGAAAGCACGTTACCTTCCGAGGATCAACTAGGTGCACCTATCAGAAATGATTTCAAAATTGGTTTTGTGGTTCATGATCGGCCTTTTCGGGCTCGGTAGCCTATTCCCCGGCACCGACGTCGAGGAGGTGATGAAGCTGCCTGCCCTTTTTGGTCATTACCTAGAGCACCAAGCCGAAAGCACTAGCGGAGTTAGCATTTTAGATTTTTTGGCTCAACATTATGGCGCCAACGCTGCCGACAAACACCAGGGCAACAACCATAACCACGACAACCTGCCGATGGTCAAACATGCCTGCTCACCTGCATATTGGGTGCTGCAGCAGTTTCACTTCGAGCTCAAGCAGTCGGAGACTTGCACAACATTGCTAGTGATCCACCAGAGCTATTTGGTCGAGCGCCATTCCGACCAAGTGATTGATACGTGGCCACAGCCTCCGCAACAAGCCTAACCACAATTGTTACTGCTGCCACTGATGCCAATCGCACGACTGCGAGTCAGGTGATCTTGGATCAAAGTGCAGTATTTAGGCCCAAAGCTGGTTCCGATCCAGCGGACACGTTTGCTCCTATCTGAGGATTGACGCAGGCCACAGGGCCATTTCTCACCATTGCTTAGTGTCTGGACAAGACCACAATCCCTTATGTTTTTCGATGCAATCATCACCTATAGCTTGCACAACAAGCTGGTGATCGGTATGCTGGTGTTGCTGCTGGCCTTTTGGGGCATCAGGGCCTATACCCAGCTACCGATAGATGCCGTACCTGACATCACCAACAATCAGGTTCAGATCATTACCCAATCGCCAGCCTTAGCCGCACTTGAGATTGAGCAACTGATTACTAGTCCGCTCGAGATCAGTATGTCCAACCTGCCGATGGTGGAGGAGGTACGGTCTATTTCGCGCTTTGGGCTGTCAGTTATTACTGTGGTGTTCACCGAGGATGCTGACCTGTATAAGTGCCGCCAACTCACTGCCGAGCAGATCAAAAAAGCTGAGGCCGACATCCCTGCCAATATCGGTAGGCCCACCTTAGCACCGATCACGACGGGCCTAGGCGAAATCTACCAATATACCATCGACGTTGAGCCAGGGTACGAGCACCTTTATGACCTAACCCAGCTTCGGACCACGCAGGACTGGATTGTCAAACGGCAGCTGTCAGGCATCCCGGGCGTGATCGAGGTCAGTAGCTTCGGTGGTAACGTCAAGGAGTATGAGGTCTCGGTGGATCCGGGCGTCCTAGAGGCCAACAAAACCACACTGGCCGAAGTCTATGCAGCCCTTGGCAACAACAATAGCAACACAGGTGGCAGCTACCTCGAAAAGGCCGAAAATGTCTATTTCATCCGTGCCGAAGGGATGATCAAGTCCCTATCTGACATCGAAAATAGCGTGGTCAAAACAGTCAATGGCACGCCTTTGCTTATCCGCCATATCGGCAAAGTAAAATGGGGGAAAGCCGTGCGCTATGGTGCCATGACCATTAATGGCCAAAGTGAAACTGCTGGCGGCATCGTTATGATGCTTCGTGGAGCCAACTCAGCCAAGGTTATTGAGGCAGTCAAAAAGCGCATTGCCGACATCCAGAAAAGCCTACCTAAAGGGCTGGTCATAGTCCCTTTCCTCGATCGGAGCAAGTTGGTTAATTCCGCAGTCAGCACCGTTGCCACCAACCTCATTGAGGGTGGCCTCATCGTGATCTTTGTGCTGGTTTTGCTGCTGGGCAACTTGCGTGCAGGGCTTATTGTCGCCTCCGTAATCCCGCTTGCAATGCTGTTTGCCATCGGCATGATGGAGTTATTTGGTATTTCGGCCAACCTAATGTCCCTTGGGGCCATCGACTTTGGGCTTGTAGTTGATGGGGCTGTCATCATTGTCGAAAGCATTTATCATCACCTAGTTTTGCGCTATGCGGGGCTACCTGGTCGCCTTAATCAGGATCAATTGGACCATGTAGTTCATGATGCAGCCTTGGGTATCCGTAAATCAGCCTCCTTTGGAGAAATCATCATCCTGATGGTCTATCTGCCAATTTTGGCCCTAGTAGGTGTCGAGGGCAAGATGTTCAGGCCAATGGCCGAAACCGTGATTTTTACCATCATCGGGGCATTGATTCTGTCCTTGACCTGGGTGCCTGTTGCCTCAGCCTTGTTTATGCCACGTCGGTATAGCCTAAAGCCAACTTGGGCTGATCGGTTTATTGGTGCCTGCCAACGTGGATACCTACCTCTACTCAAGGCCAGCCTGCGCCATGGAGCCGTAATCTTGGTTATTGCCTTAGGTTTATTCGGATTTAGCCTGTGGCAACTCACC
>CANHWS010000228.1 GCA_947464365.1 Cytophagaceae bacterium
CCCCAAAATCAAAATCACAGACTGGGTGTTTCTTGGTCAACCAACCGAAACCCCAATACGCATCCTTCGCTTATGACTCGTCGCTACATAACCAAACCAGTCTGGGTGATCATTGTCGCCATCATTACGGTTTGTGGGTTACCTAGTCATGCAGGTCGAATTGCCAATGATAGTCTAGCTGATGAACCAGCCATAGCGCAACCTGTTAATCAGAAGGGACAATATGTAAACCTGCATCCCTTCCATACCTCCATTGGGGATTGCCATTATAATCCGAAAACGAAGCATCTGGAGTTTAGCATTCGGCTCTTTACGGATGATCTGGAGCAGGCCCTTACCACTTTTGGCAAAGCACCTTTTGTGCTCGACAATAAACGTCCAGCGGAGGCCCTGTTGACTCAATACCTACTCAGGCATATTAAGGTAAGCCAGCAGTCGGCCCAGCAACAAGGAGGGGTGGCATCTCAGCCCATCAACCTTAGTGTTATTGGTAAAGAGGCTGCTAATGACGTCACCTGGGTGTACCTTGAGTCTGCCGATTGTAATCCGGAGGGTCTAATCTTTCGGCAATCAGCCCTTACAGATCATTTTGATGACCAGCAGAACATCCTGAACGTCGAGGTGGGCAAACAGAAGCGGACTTTGATGTTTGATGTGCGGCATTTGGAGCGGGGTCTATAGGCTAAGTAATCAGTAAACACGCCCACATGTCAGACACAAGCATTTGACATGGAATGTGCTAATAACAAGCAAGTGGCAATGTTTAAATTGTGTTTATAGTTTACTAGCCAATATTGCCATAACAGACGACGACACAGAACAGTCAGTCGTTAATGCGATACCAGAGCTATTGCCTCTATATACCTTACCTCCATCTGATGAAATACTGAAGGCTATTTCGGAGCTATTGCCTCTATATACCTTACCTCCATCTGATGAAATACTGAAGGCTATTTCAGAACTGTTTCCTCTATATACCTTGCCTCCATCTGATGAAATGCTGAAGGCTATTTCAGAACTGTTTCCTCTATATACCTTGCCTCCATCTGATGAAATGCTGAAGGCTATTTCGGAGCTGTTTCCTCTATATACCTTACCTCCATCTGATGAAATACTGAAGGCTATTTCAGAACTATTGCCTCTTTTAACTTTGCATTGAGCATATGAAACAATAGTACCAAGTAGAAGTAGAATAACCAGAAAGGATTTTTTCATATAGGTAGGTTGGTTGTCGAAAGGTTTGAGTGAAATGCTAAGCGAGTGAGCTGGGTCTGTAGTAGAGATTAGTTTTTTGGCTGAGTTGCAACATGTGTAAAACTAGGCCTTTTTTGATGCCCCAATATTCATACCACAATAAAAAAATCCGCACCCTCCTGAGTGCGGATCTCATCAAATCAATAGCTAAAAGGGTTATGCCACAACAGCAACACCATCCAATACTTGGTTGAAGTTACGTGCTGGGCGGCCTTTCCAGTTTTGTTTGTGGTAAGCATAGCCAGCGATGATTGGCATCGCGATCGTGGCCTCAGCCCAGATCATTTGCTCATATACCACATCCACCTTGCCCCATGAGCAAGCTTCCTTCAGGGTGCTACCGCTAAGGGCACCATCGCGCTCATCAGCAACGGTAATCTGGATGGCATACTTGTGCATAGCGGCTTCTTTTTCCAAGATGTCGCAAGCAACGACGATGTCCTGAACGAAGTTCTTAGGTACACCACCACCGATCATGAACAAACCAGACTCTGGGTTGTGTAGTTTCAGTTTGGTGATCTCCAAGAAATCTTTGGCAGAGTCAAGGCTGACGTGGCTTTCTGGGTTGTGGAATTGGTGATAGACCAGTCCGAAACCAGCGCTACAGTCGCTAAAGGCAGGGACGAAGATTGGCACACCTAGTTTGTAGCAGTTCCAGACGATCGAATCCTTACGGGTCTCAGCATATTGCTCGTTCTCGTCCAAGAAGCGGCCCATCTCGCGGATAAACTCGCGTGAGCTATGTGGTTTGTGTTGCAGCAAGGCGCAGATCTGGGCGATGGTGTCGTCACAGATGCGAAGGTCCTCTTCGTCGATGAAGGTATCATAGATACGGTCGATCATCAACTCGCGCAATTCGTTGTCGTCAATGCCATAAGGCGTGCCGACATAGTGTTTGAAGCCTAGGGCCTCGAAGAAATCTTGGTCAACGATGTTGGCACCGGTGCTGACGATGGCATCGACCATGTTGTTCTGGACCATGTCCACGATCACATGCTTGAGGCCAGCTGAGATCAGGGAGCCAGCAAGGGTCAGGAATACAGCGCATTCCTGGTCGGCCTGCATCATGTCAAAAATTTCGGCACCACGGGCCAGGTTGCGAGCCTGGAAAGCCATCGAGCGCATGGCGTCAACCATGGGAACTACGTTGTGGGCTTTGATGTCGATGTGGGCAATGGTGCTCTGGAGCAGCTCTTTTTTACGGGGGTTCATATCAGGCGGATGCGATGATTTTAAGAACGGTGAATAAATAAATCCCGCGGTTAATAGGCCCGCCAGCCATGTGCGTTTTGGCAACTCGGAAGGCCTAAAAGCCTAGCCTGCTGCCAATTGCGGTGCAAAGGTAATCATTTTTTGGCGCCTAGGTGGGCATGGCAGATTAACCTTCGGTTATGGACCGATGGGCAGCATGGCGGACTGGTGCCAATAGAATAGCTTAATTAGTATAGTAGTAAACCTACTTAGGTGCTTGACTTAGGCATCTTGACCGTGTCAGTAAACTGCATTTTGGTATAGACCATGTTGCGGCCCAGCAAGTAGGCAAAGAAGGCAGCGGGCACAAACTTATAGACCATGTCGTTGCGGCGTCGGTCCTTCCGGATGTCCAGGGTGGTGATATAGGCCTCCGAAAGCTCATTACGTTTGCAGAATGCACGCAGGTTTTTGAGCAGGGTAGGTTTCTCGACAAACTGGTTACTCCACTTAATCTCGAGGGCAAAGTTGGGCTTCTTGTTGGCACCCAACCGCACCAAATCGACGGAGCCACGGGACCAGCTGCTGTAGTAAGGCAAGTTTTGGGTGCGGTGCAGTAGTTGGGCAAATACAGCAGTCTCGACCACGCTACCAGCAAAGAGATCATCCTCGGCCACGTCGTGAAACAGGGCAGACCGTAGAGTTGGGTTGACGAGGTAGATCTTGAAAAAGTTGGCCCTGTCAAAGCGTTTGCCGTCCATGTCCACCCGCTCCACTAGTTTGATCAGGTGGCAAGCCTCTAGCCAGACCAAGTATTTCCGGATTGTGTTTTTGGCCATGCTGAAATTGTTGGCCAGCTCCTCCACCGAGGTTTCGTTGCCCGAGATATAGGCCAGGGACGCAAAGAAATGGTTCAGGGTCCGGGTATCTGCAATTCCGTAGATGGCAGGTAGGTCAGAGGCCAGCAAGTGGACCGCTAGCATATCCCGCAGAGGGGTAGTTTGGTCAGGGCCAATGGTCGTCAAGGATGGGTATAGCTCCAGCAGCCCGCCGAAGTTAAGGTACTGGATAAACAGCTGGTTCAGCTTCGGCAGACGTACCTTCTTGAACAGGACCTCAGGCTCGGCAATGTAGTTTTCACCTAGCTCCTCCAGCTTGCGGAACGACTCTTTTTCGGCCCCACGCAAATAGACAAACTCATGGAATGTCGGAGGGGGCAAGAGGAAGGTCTGGTATTCGACTGGCTGACTGTCTTGTTGGATCCTAGCCGCATCGACTACACTGCCCAAGACAAGCTTAATTGCAGGGTACTCTAGCGGGAGTTGGCGCAGCTGGTTGGGCCAGTCCGAAAGGTATTCGGCTTGGTCCAGCATAAAATAGACCCGCTCTTGTTTGCCTTTGTGGGCTTCGTCAAGGGCCAAGCCAATAAGCTCCGCAATTGGGATGCCTGAGACAACAGGGTTGTTGAGGTTAAGGTAGAAAAGTTGGGTAGCGCCTGCGGTTTGGGTCGCGAGCAGGTCCTGGACTAGGTATTTGAGCAAAGTGGTTTTGCCCACTTTGCGCCCACCTAATAACACCCATGGTTTTACCGTCTGGTCATCGATGATGCCGTTCGTGAATAGGTTAACGAACAACCGACGCTGTTTGGGCAGCTCCGCAAAGGGGTAGGGGCGTTTGTCCCACCAAGGATTTTGTTCTCTGATCCAGGAACGGACGAAATCGTCAGAAAATAGGCGCTTGCCCATGCTTTATGCGGTCAAAATGTGCTTACTTTGGGCACCTTATTGGTTTTTGGGCCCATAATTTGGGTATTTGGATGGCTAAGTAACACATTATCAACCAATCAAGCAAGATCTTGGTGCAGTAGGCTGCTTTTATTTGTTGTTTTTGGCCTTGTTTGATGGTAAAAAGCGGGTAAGCCCACAGTGTTATTGGCGGGGTACCGTTAGAGATCTTGTTAATGGGGCAAGTTGCTAAGAATAACAACCTTGGTCTTTCTGATTTGGGTTCAATAGGTGCTGGTTTTGTATCTATAATGGTCGATTTAGCCATGAAAATGCCTGTTTTGTTGTAAGTTTGCATACGTATGGCAGCTTTGCGGGGCTTATGTATCCATTGTGCCTCATTGTTTTGCCAACCGATCCTGTTTCATGAGCAAAATAGATTCATCTAATCGGACAACAGGGGCTGATAGGCAGCCTGACGGATTTACTCCAGCAGGAGATCAGGAAGCCATGGACGCTAATGCAGAGGCAGGCGCCCTGACGCGTAAGGCATCGGATCTACGGTTTCTGCAAGCCGTGAATGCCGTAATGGAGCGCGAAGGGTTCAAGAACAACCGCCAGTTTTTGGCAGTGCATGGGCTCAACCTCGCGATGCTTAACAAGATCCGGACTGGTTTGCAGTCTGCACCAGCTGATGTTGTGACAATGATGGCTACCCGCTATGGCCTCAACCTTAATTATATTTATCTAGGGCTGGAACCGATGTTCCTAGATGACTTGGCCCTTTCAATCAGACCAGAGGCCGGGGACCAAATTACATACAGAGGCTTGCGTAAATACGAGATCCCGTTCCTGAGTGCTAGGGCAACCGCCACCTTTGCCGAGTCGTTTCTGGACGACAATCAGCATAGCCCGTCAGAAACCATCGAGATCCTTTCGGACCAAGCGCCTAGCCCAGGTACCATTGCGGTCGAAATCAGTGGAGATAGTATGGCTGACCAGCTCAACGAAGGCGCCCGCATTCTGGTCACTCCCCTCAACCAAGCGGACTGGAAATATGCCAACAGTGGCGTCTATGCTGTCATCTATGGCAACAGCCACTTTGTGGTCAAGCGCATCAAGGATAACACCCTGCTCACTGACGGCACCCTAACGCTCTATAGCGATAATCCCAAACATGGCAGTAATACCATCCTGGGGGATGACTTGCGATACCTCTGGCAGGTCCAGAAAATACTGGAAGGTAAAGTACGCTAGGCCAATAGGTCATGGCTAGGTACACCGGTCAATTTTTGCGTTTGAAGCCGTCGTAAGTGCGGTCGCACACGGTCCCAAGGCGATAACCATAAGTCTCTGCTAATGCCTC
>CANHWS010000229.1 GCA_947464365.1 Cytophagaceae bacterium
CTGGACCGAGACAGGCAAAGCACTACCATCAGCAACAAACTTAGCTGCTGATGGCTTCGTAATGGGTAGATTCAGGATAGCCTTCAGGTCACGTGCGACGCCATAATGACTGGCTGCATCTGCCCTATTAGGAGTCAGGCCAATCTCAAGCACCGTATCAGAATCAAGGCCGAGATAGGTGGCTGCAGGCGTACCATTTGGCAAGTCGGTATCTAACACCATGATGCCCGCGTGGCTAGCCCCAAGGCCGAGTTCATCCTCTGCGCAGATCATACCTTGACTAGCCTCGCCCCTGATCTTCGATTTTTTGATCGTAAAAGGCTCCCCTTCCGACGGATAGAGCACTGCCCCCTCTGTTGCGACAAGCACTTTTTGACCTGCTGCAACATTTGGTGCGCCGCAAACGATGGCCAAAGGAGCCTCGCCACCAACATCCACTGTCGTTACACTGAGTTTGTCCGCATTCGGATGGCGGTCGCAGGTCAAAACCTGGCCAACGACTACTCCTTTCAGGCCTCCTTTAATCTGCTCCACTGTCTCAATGCCTTCGACCTCTAGCCCAGCTTGCGTGAGCTGATGGGCCACAATTTCGGCGGTGGTTTGAGCGTTATCGGAAGGGACTTGTGGCAGTGCGATGTAGTCGCTGAGCCATTTAAGCGATATTTTCATTTGCAGATGTTCGGCGCTGGATCCATCAACAGACCTTGTACCCCAAGTAGGGCCTGATCAGCGTATGGTAGCATTTTGGCAACAAAACTAGTCAACCCTGCCTGCACTTTGGCCAATGGCTGCTATTTTTGAGTTTCGTATTGACATCTTCTCACATCCGCACGCAGTTTTGACCAGGTCCACACACCAGCCACATCTATCATCAGGCACTCTGGCCGGAGGCCTATTTGTGCGTTGGTCAGTGGTCGTCATCCTGTTAATGGCAATGAGCACCGCCTGCCGTCAGGAGCAAAACCCAGCACCGCAAAATGTCGTCCAGTACAAACTAGGGGGCAGCATAACAGGGCGCATTCAGGGCCGCACCGCCGAGATTACAAACCTTAACGACACATTCAACCTCGAGGCCTATTACAACCAAGCCCAGGCTGTTTTCTATCGAGACACCCTCAGCTTTCCTGTTATTCGGGATACCGGCACAGGTCCATTTGTCGTGATGATCAGGAACAACTTTGTACGGTTTAATCTCTACCGCTTTAGCCCGACCACTGGCAGTAGCATGACATTACAGTTCCCGCTCTGGAAACGCACTGACGATACCGCTGCCCATTTCCTTGGCATCTTGGCTACACAAGACCTGCGCCAGTTCCTGACTGATTCTGCCTTTGTGCAGGTAGAAGCCAAAGTTACCAACCGATTTACTGGCAGTACTGACATCAGCCTAGACCCACGGGCCCGCATCCGAAATATCGTTTGGGACTCCGTAGCAGGGCGGATATCGGGTACTTATCAATACCGCATTTACAAACAACGGTCACCTGTTTCTCCAGTCCTTGACTCTATGTTGGTGCAAGGTCAGTTTGCTTTACCTGTCGTGAGGGCCATCCGCTAAGCCAATGAGCAATCCCGTCAACCTACATATAGGGGCAGGTCCTACCAATAGCCGTTTGCTCTGGACATTGATGCTAATGGGGCTAGCATTCCTATCCGCTTGCGTCACCAAAACACCTGCCCCTGCCGTCCCAGATGCCTTGGTCTGGCAACAAGGTGGCTACATAGCCGGTCAGGTAAATGGCTTCACACGGGATAGTTTCCGCATTAACGAAAACTATTACTACAGCCATTTCCTTGACCCATTCCAGACCCATTACCGCGTCGATACCATCGTGATCAATGCCCAAAGGCAGCCGCTCTATATCTTTGACCTCACCCGGTTTGATGACAAGACTCGCAGCTACATCCACCTACGGTTCGGTATGGATTCACTCAAAGGGCGGGTACGTCGTCCATCTGTCTATTATCCGCAATACGGTGGTATTTATTACATCACAAAAGGACCTGGCAACGACATCATCACTTACCAAACAGAGCAAGAGGGTATATACGGCACCAAAGACGATGTTATCCAGATCAGCGAGCTGGTCTATAACGAAGAAGTCAACCGCCTCTTGGGCAGTTTTAAGTTTAGAGAGTACCTAGGCCAGCGTGACACCAATAAGGTCTATGGCCCCGAAGTGAAAGGCAACTTTGACCTCTTTGTCAAACGCAAATTGCGATAGCCTGCTCTGGCTCAACGGTCTTGCACCACTATAGGTCCTCCTGAGCCAGACAAAGCCAAGCGATTGACGTCTTTCGTCCCCACTACAAAACTACCATAAGTGCCACTACCAAAACATAAGAAAGCACTCAACAAAACTAGCCAGACCAAGGGGACCTTTCAAAGGTTGCCTCTTGGCAAGGTTAGTCGCTGTGGGCATTTTCTATGGACCTGCCGATGGGGATTGGTTATGATCATTTTATTGGTTTGGGGCCTAAGGAAAACCTCAGCCCAGCAACCTACAAGGGCGATTGTGGCTGGCTTTAGCTCTTGGCAATATAGCGGCAGCTATTCCGGCAGCCAGCCGCTTAACGCAGGCTTTTTTGTCGGGTTCAAGACCAATAAAGCGCGCTATTTCAACACCCGGTTTGAGCTAGGATACGGGCGTGCGCAGGGTCAATCAATGACATTTGCCAATCTCTATGGCAACAGCAACCAAGGGCCCTCTCCGTCTTTCATAACCGATATTTTCTATGGTGGGTTGGACCTCAACCTCAACATACTAAAAAAGCCGAGCTATACCCTCTACCTTACAGGAGGGATTGGCCTCATGCGCTTTGACCCTAAGGACGGACAAGGGAACGGTCTGACCACCATCAACACCACCCGCCAACTTGGCGAGGCTTATTCCCAGTCGTCGGTGTGGTTCCCACTAGGCATTGGTGGCAACTACTGGATCCCGAACGGACCAGGCATCGGTCTGCAAGTCACGTATCAGAATCCTGGCACACGCTACATTGATAATGTGGACAAACTGAGCCCCATTGCGGTGGCAGACCAGCTGTTTGTCACCCGTGTGAGCATCTTTATCCCGCTACCTGCTAGCAAACCACGTGCTCCTCGTGCCAGCCCGAGTAAGCCTAATACCAACGACAGCCCCGAAAAAACTAGACAGACAAGAAAAACAAAGACCCAAACAGCTGAGTAAATTCGCTGTTTAGGCCCGAAGGCCTTAAGGCAAAGTGGTTGGCTTGATCGAAGTATTAGATCACCAATCGTTTGACAGGTTGGTCACCAACAAGGTGCTCTTCGACGATCTGGACCACATCAGCAGGCGTGACATTACCATAGAAAATGGCATCAGGATAGACCACCATCGAGGGGCCAAAAGCACACATATTAAGGCATCCTGCCTTCTGTGCTCTGATTTCGGTCTGGAGTCCTCTGTCTTTTAGCTCGGTCCTGAAAGCCTCAACTAGCTCCATACCACGCTCACTGCCGCAGTGCTTTTTGCCTCCGTCTTTATCGTTAGTACAGATAAAAACATGTTTGCGGTATTTAGGTACGGCTGGCTTTGGGGTCGCAACAACTTCTGGTACTGCTGATTCGGTCTGAAGGTCCATAGTGGGTGATCTTGAGGTATTCGTGATTTAGATGGCCAATCCTAGGCCATAAAGGCATGCTTTTGCGCGGTTTTTCCGTTCTTGTAGCAGTTTTGGCGGATCGTACCCCAATTAAGTTCAGGGCTGACCTTCAATCTATCTACAGGTGAAGCACACGGTGCAAAAGTATATGGTAAATCTTGATAATACTGGCCTCCAGATAAGGCCCATGCTGATTTCAGTCAGGATCTTGCTACTTAGCTTGATATTCGGAGGCCAAGTATGGGCACAAGGGCCCAACGAATGCCCAGAAGAGCTATTTCCGAAGTATGATAAAAAGGCAAGGCTCTACGGTTATGCCAACTGGCTTGGCGAGTACAAAGTCCCTGCTGTTTACCTCCGTGCTGGCCAGTTTGATGGTCGCTTTGCCCGTGTCCAGCTAGACAAAAAGCAGGGGATCATCAACTGCGAGGGTATCATGGTAGTGCAAGCCGTGTATGACGAAATCGGCCCTTTAACCTACGGAAAGGCCTTCGCCCGAAATGGCGATAGCTTCAGATATGTCGACGCCACAGGCCGCACTGCCACCAATGAGTACTTCCAGGATGTGGCCGAAATTAGTGACCATAACTTACAGGCATGGGTCAAACAGAAAGACAAGTGGGCCCTCTTTGACAAGGAAACCGCACGGCTACGCACTCAGCCACATTGGGATGCCGTTACGCCGATATCTGACTCCGCCTCTATTGTGCGCCTTGGCAACCGGTTTGGACTCTACAACAACGTTTATGGCTTCCTGATGGCTGACTCCTTTGATGCCGTCGTCCCGATGGGAGGTTCGTTTTACTCCTTGATGCGCTCTGGCCGCTGGGGTGTTGGGCATGCACTTGGTCGTGTGATCGTCAAACCACTCTATGACTCTGTAAAAGCAAATAACGGAATGGTCTATGCCTACCTCGGCGGCAAGGTCAATTTGCTAAACTACCGCGGCAAACTGGTCCTGTCGAAGCAGAATTATGTATCGACCTTCACCGAGCGCTTTGCAGTAGCCCAAGTTGATACTGGCTGGGCCCTGCTTAATAACGACGGCTTCAGGGTGACTCCATATCATTTTGGTTATCTGAGTACGCCACTTGCCGGATACATGGTAGCTGGTCAACACGGCAAATTCGGATTCTATCTACCTAACAAAAAGGAGTTCCTGAACGAGCCCAACTTTGAGCAACTCAGCCGCATTGGCAAAGGACCTTATTACCTCGCCAAGCGCAGAGGTGTTTACTTTTTCATCGACCCCAAAAGACCCAATGACGCCCTAGAGCGCCAAAAGTTTGACTCGGTGGCCCTTGCCGACTCACTATATCAGGTACGCGTTTGGCTTGGCCGCAAAGTTCACTTTTTCGATGTCACCTCGGCCAAACTACTAAGTGAACAAGGCTTTGCTGATGCCTCCCCTATGCGTTGGGGCTCGGCCTTCGTTAGGCAAGACTCCACATTCGGTATCTGGTCACGCACTATGCCCGTATCAGCAGTGGCCTTTTCTTTTGACTCCTTAGGCTGGTTACAACACCATCGCACGATGCTCATCTTGACTTATGGCCATGATAAAAAGGGCAATCCGAATGTAGGCATTGCAGATCTGGACGGCAAAACACTCCTTGCAAACGAATACGAAACCATCGCACCTGTCACTAACAAACAGTTCAAAGTCCGCCGCAAAGGAAAATGGGGCGTGGCTTCCGTGGGCGGTGCAACCGTGCTCGAACCTAAGTATGACGAGCTAAGTAACTCAATCGAATCAGGATTACTGGGCTATCAAGACCGCCCAGAGTGGCCAGCCATTGCCAAACTCAAAGGCAAAACCTTCTTGATCAATGACCAAGGTGAACAATACGGTACCCAAACCTTTGACCAAATCACCTATTTGGGTGAGGGCATATATGTAGGCC
>CANHWS010000230.1 GCA_947464365.1 Cytophagaceae bacterium
CCGTTGAGGTATCGTTTGGTTTGTTCGAACGTGAGATCTGTCGCCTCTGCGGTTTTAAGGATGGCACGGTAACGACCCTCATTTAGGTAATAATCTTTGTTGGCCTTGTCAACCTCGCCGCGCACAAGCTCGAGCCGTTGCACACTTTTGGCATCAAAGAGCCTGAAGAACAGGGTGTCTTGATACATCAGATTGGTGTAGGTCGTGGCCTGCCGTGGCAAATAGTTAATGCTGTCCAAGTATATCGTGACCGAGTCTCGCAAGGGTATCCAGCGGGTTTCGAACTCAGCAAGTTGCTTTTTCTGGTACCAGGTGCAACCAGACAGAGTCGTGAGAGCAGCCACCAATACAATCATCAGGTACGGACGCCAGAAGCCTACCAGAGATCGTGGCTCGTTGGAGTTTGTATAAATCGTCGTGCGCCAGGGCATAAGTAAAAACTGTAGCAATATAACTGTCAGTAGAGGTCCAAAATTGTAAATGGGTCTTCAAAATGTTCGGGTAGCATCCTTAGGCCAGATGGGGAGACCACAGCCTAACTTGGCAACATCATCATGAAAAGACCTACAGGCAAGCCAAGCGTTATTCTCCCTTTGTTTTGCGCAAGGAAGGCCCCTTGGTATCGGCTGTAGCCTTTGCCTTGGCAGGTGCCTTTGTTTTGGCGGCAGTAGTGCTAGCTGCCTTTGCCTTTGGAGCTACTTTGGGCTTAGGTGCAGCTTTGGGTTTGGCTGGCGCCTTGGTAGTTGCCCTTGAGGCTGGAGCTTTGGCCTTGCCTTTGGCGCCGCGACCTTTGGCAGGTGCTGGTGGTGCCTCGGCAATAATGGTCAAGCACTGCTCGTAGGTTAACTCGGCAGCCTCCTGTGTTTTCGGGATTTTGTAGTTATTACCATCCTTGGCCAAATATGGTCCCCAACGACCATTCAAGATCTGGATGGTTTCATCTTCAGCAAACGATTTAATGAGCTTCTCGGCATCTGCCTTGCGTTTGGCAGCAATGATCTCAAGCGAGCGATCATAACTCACCACCAGCGGATCCTCACCCTTTGGCAGGCTGTAAAACTTGCCATCATGCTGCAGGTAAGGTCCAAATCGGCCAGCGGCTGCTTTGATGGTTTTATCCTCAAAGTCACCCACGACACGTGGCAGCTTGAACAGCTCTAGCGCATCCTCCATCGTGAGGGTCTCGAGACGCTGACCAGTCTTGAGGTTAGCGTACTGTGGAGTATCGCCATCCTCAGTAAGGCCAATCTGGGCAACAGCACCATAACGACCGAGCCGAACAACAACCTTTTTGCCTAGCTCTGGGTGGAGGCCAAGCTCACGAGCGGCACCGACGTCTGCCCTTGCAATTTGGGCACTGTCCTCTACATCCTTATGGAACTTGACATAGAACTTGTCGATCATCTCGTTCCAGATCATACCACCCTGTGCAATGATGTCAAACTCCTTCTCGACCTCGGCGGTGAACGAGTAGTCAATCACGTTATGGAAATGGGCGACCAGAAAATCAGTCACGATAGTCCCCATATCGGTCGGGAACAATTTATTTTTTTCGGCGCCAACCATTTCGGTTAGCACCTGGGCGCTTAGCTGACGCTGTTTATCCAGCGTGAGCTCAACATAAGGTCTTGGTTTGCCATCACGGCTCTCTTTGGCGACATACTCGCGGGCGATGATGGTGCTAATCGTTGGTGCATAGGTTGATGGACGACCGATGCCGAGCTCCTCCAACTTCTTGACAAGGCTGGCCTCGGTGTAACGAGGGGCTGGTTTGCTAAACCGCTCGGTTGCCTTCAGGTTCATCAGACCAAGAACCTGCCCTACTGCCAATGGTGGCAACAGTTTGCTGTCCTCTTCGTCCCCAGTATCGTCGAGTTTACTTTCGATATAGACTTTCAGGAAACCCTCGAACTTGATGACCTCGCCATTTGCAAATAGTCGTTGAGCCATCGTGCTGATGCCAATGGTGGCAGTTGTGCGCTCAAGCTCTGCATCTGCCATTTGTGAGGCGATGGCGCGTTTCCAGATTAGCTCATAGAGTTTACGCTGGTCGTTGTCATCCCCAGCTGTGTGCCGGGCAAAGTCAGTAGGCCGGATGGCTTCGTGAGCCTCCTGAGCACTTTCGGACTTGTTCTTGAACTTGCGCACCTTGACGAACGCCTCGCCATAGCTACTCTTGATCTCATGCGTCGCCCCTTGGATGGCAGTATCGCTCAGGTTAACTGAGTCGGTACGCATATAGCTGATAAGACCAGCCTCGTAAAGCCGTTGGGCCAAGGTCATGGTCCGGGCGACACCATAGCCCAATTTTAGGCTAGCCTCTTGCTGCAGGGTGGACGTCGTGAACGGTGGTGCGGGGCTGCGTTTGGCTGGTTTGACCTCGAGGGCCTCAACAGTATAAGTAGCAGGCTGACAGGCTTGCAAAAACGCCTCGGCTTCGGCCTTGGCTGCTAGATTTTTTGGTAATTCGGCCGTCAGGGTCCTACCCTTTTCAGCTTCAAACAAACCACGGATGCGGTAGCTTCCTTGGCTGTTAAATGCCTCAATTTCACGCTCGCGCTCTACCAAAACCCGCACAGCAACGGATTGAACACGCCCTGCGGACAGACCACCTTTGATCTTTTTCCAGAGGATGGGGGATATTTCGAACCCGACCAACCTATCAAGTACACGGCGCGCTTGTTGGGCATTCACTAAATCACGATCGATCATCCGAGGATTATCGATTGCCTTCAGAATCGCCCCTTTGGTAATTTCACGAAACACAATGCGTTTGGTGCGGCTTTCAGGGATGCCCAATGACTCGAGCAAGTGCCAGCTAATGGCCTCTCCTTCGCGGTCATCGTCAGTCGCGAGCCAGACCGTTTCGCTGTCCTTGGCTAATTTGCGCAACTCGCTGACAATTTGCTTTTTATCGTCTGATATTTCGTACCGTGGCTGATACCCATGTGCGATGTCGATGGCATCGTTACCCTTTGGCAAATCCCGCACATGCCCAAAGCTGGACTTAACAGTAAAATCTTTGCCGAGGTAGCCTTCGATGGTTTTGGCCTTGGCAGGCGACTCGACAATAACTAGATTTTTCGGCATAGGTAACTGGGTAAGAAGGTGTTTAATCAGCACATAAGCCTTCAGGTTGGGCCTAAGTACGGCAATACGGCAACAAAGCAAACGCTAAAAAGCCGAAAAAACGAACATTTCGTTCTGGAGGCGTCCAGAGTGGCTAGTCAAAACCTATTGGGTGATGGTAGGCGTACGACCTAGGAAAGGCTTGCCATGTTTAGCATTTTGACTAGCCTAAGCTCCGGCTATGCCAAAAGCGTGCTAAAGTTTTGACTCAGAATCCATAGCGCACTGCAATAGTCCAGAATCACCAATTCTGCGGTCAATTATGTATCGCATCCGCAAATAATAATAGTCACGCCAAAATGCCTACCTACCCCTAACAATTGGCTACCTACCTCGGCCCTACAGCTTGCCAATTGGCAACATTGTCATATCCAGACCAAGTCTAGGGCTTTTGGCATGGACTTTTTTATGCTCGCTAATGAAAGGAGGTGAGATTGCCCGACCCAAAATACCAGCCTGCACTATGGCATTGTCAAAACCAAGTTATTAATAGGGCCCAAAAAAAGCATGGCCACCCAAATAGGCAGCCATGCTTGGTCAAGATCAATTTGCCTGTCTAATAACAAAGCAACGAGGACAAAACACTAACGCTTCATGGCGCTATGTTCTGTTTTGGAATGGGTGCAGCCATCTTGGGCCTTTGGTGATTGCGTCGAACCACTGCAAACGCAACCAGTAATCCGGCCCTCCGGCGTTTTCAGGAAGTCGCAATCTGGGCAAGTACTGCCAGTGCAGACATGGACCTCGGTTGTGTTAACATAATAGAGGCTATCGTTTACTGGGTCATGCTCCAACTCGATGGCGACCGTATACCGCGAGGTGTCCTGGATGTCAAGCCGGCCGACTAAGTATTGGGTCTCTTTGCCCAAGACCAGCAAACGGACGTTTTTCCAGGCTGCGGTATCTGTCGAGATGATTTTGTCTGGCATCACGGCCTCTAGGTTAGGATGCTGCACCAATAGGGCCTTCGTGAGCAGATTCTTGAACAACTTGGTATCAGTAGTGAGGTTGAAAGCCGTGTTGTACTTGTAGCCTACTGCATAGCGCCCTTCGTTATAGGTTGGGGCGACATCAACGGCATCCACCGTATTGGGTGTTTTTGACTTGGTGCAAGACAAAAAGAAGGTACTTAGCCCAGCTATCAGAAGCAGGCTGGCAAAGTGCACGTAACGCATATTCGGGAGATATAAGTGGGGATAAATATCAGCAAAATCACCAGCAAAGTTGGCCCGTAAAAGGCAATCAACCTTGCCAGCTTCTATCGGGCAATGAACGCCCACACTAGGTGCATGTGCTGATAAGCCAACCTAATAGCTATAAAGGTACCTCCAAATCGACCAGCAATCTAATTATCTGAAAATCAAAATATTATACCCTAGCGTTATGTATCCAATTACCCGTAAATCAACGACCATAAATGATAGCATAGACCCTTCAAAGGACTAATTGGGGGCCGCTAGTAGACTACAGAAGATTTCCTATTTGAGGTTTATTACTTGACATGGCCTAGTCGCTTGACCTATAATAGGTAAACCAAACCTGACGGCATTTTGGCCAAAGACCTAGTAGCACAGCTCGCAAAAGCGAGAAAAAACATCAAGGACGATAAACCCAACCTTCAAGACCACCCCAATCATGATCACGAGTCAAGCCTGCCTAACTAGGTTCGGCAAACCAACTACTCAGAATGCGCATTACATGACGCTCTTTACGTTCCCCAAAGCACTACGGGGCCAGATACAAGCTTTGCCCACTAGGGTCTATTGCCACCAATTGCTAGCTGGCCCGCTACGCTGCGCACTCGACAATGTGGCAGCAGCAGGGCTAGGGTCTGAAATTAAAACTTGGAATGGCTGCTTCAACATCCGGTGGCAAAGGCGTCATACTGGGGTCTGGAGTCTCCATAGCTGGGGCCTGGCGATTGATATCAATGCCGCAGGGCAAAAACCAACAATGAGCATGGCCTTGGTGGACTGTTTTGTACGGGCTGGTTTTGACTGGGGTGGGCATTGGCGTGTGCCAGACGGGATGCATTTTCAGTTAAGGCGATTATAAGTACAAACGCTCAGGTAGGCCCAACCCTGTCCCCAACTTTGCCGATATCCTACCCAGCCACTCGGACGCACGTATCAGGACCAAATCTGGCTTGATCGTGAAATTGGCAGGTAGGGTGAACTCGGGCGTCATGGCAGGGCTGGCTTCAGGGGATAAATCTACAAAATAGTAGCTGAATGGGCAACAAACAGACAGGACTAATAGGCTACGGACTTAGGCACTAGCCTAGGTATGGCTTCAGCGCTTTGCTGCGGCTATTATGGCGCAGGCGGCGAATAGCTTTCTC
>CANHWS010000231.1 GCA_947464365.1 Cytophagaceae bacterium
CTTTGCTCAGCAGTATGCCATGTTCGCTCCAACCAAAGTGGCTGCCGTCATCAGCTATCATGGGTTCAATATTGTTAACCCTGCTTGGGTTAGCACAGCCCCATATAGCCCAGCCGTTAATAACCTAAAACTCACCCCACATGCCGTCATCAGTGCCGAGCTAGAAGGGCCAGAGATCAACAACAACCGTAGGCCGTATCTGTCGGACACGATGCGTTTCTTTAGCCTGCAACGTCGTACCCAAAACGAGCTTGTCCACCAAGTCGTCGAGATGAACGGCAACCACCTCCATGCCAACCGCCGCGGTTATAGCTACCTAGGTGTCTTCATCGAGAAAACTGCCCAAGTCCGGATGCAAACTGCTGGCACACTTGCCCCAGTAACCGAGGCTGGTGGATACCTAGGTCGTGCCCTTCGCCGCCATGAGTTTGAGTTGGCCAACTACCCTACCCAAGCTTTCTCTGCTGGTGCAGCCGCTACCAACTTCTGGTTTTATGATGCCGCACATGCTGGTGTTTGGGCCCAGTTCCACCAGACCCCAATCCGGATTGGCCTTCAGCCACCACCATTGCCAGTTGCGCCGTATATCAGCGGTCGTAACGTATCTGGTATGGCTATCACTTACGATCTTGCTGATCGCTCGTTCGCTTCATTTGGTGATAGCAACATTATCCGGATTGAACTCAGCAATGCCTTAGGCGACTTTAGCAGCCGCAATTTCCCTAGCCTGATCGCTGGCTCTACTTTGCGCCGCGATACCACGGGGTACACAGCTGCAACTAGCGCTGGTAGCAGCTCTGGTTTCCTTGAGGTACCATTGCCTGACAATTTGCAATATGATATCCTGAACCTACGCACTACCCGTCCGCGTTACCGTGTGCGCCTGTCCACTACACATCCTGAGCTGGAGAGCCATAACGCTGGCGAGATTGGCGACTTCATCATCGGGGACAGCTACAATATGTGGCTCAGTGCATTGCCAGCAGGCTCACGCCTCAGCCGTGGCAAGGAGGTCCGTGTTGTGCTCAACAAATTGGCTACTTTCAACACCAACCCAGGTAACCGCTTCTTGCTTCAGCTAAGCGATAGTGCTGGTGTGTTTGACAATGCAACCTTGCTTAACGACACCACAGCCAGCATCACGGGCAGTAGCTTGGTCCTCCGTGGCACCATCCCGACCAATATCATCGGAGGATACCGCTTCCGCATCCGCGTTAAGTCAACCAACCCTGTTGATAGCAGCGGTAACAACGGTTCTGACCTCACGCTTGGCAGCATCATCTCGGACCTAAGCACAGAAGGCAATGTAAGCGTGGCTACAAAGGCAGTTAGCATCTTCCCGAACCCTGCCACCGACCTTGCTACCCTGAGCCTAGACTTTGCTGATGCAGGCCTAGTTAACTGGTCAGTTGTCAACACCAATGGCCAAGTTGTCCTTGAAGGTACGGAGCAAAAGCAAGCTGGTTTCCAACAGCTCAACCTCCGCACGACTAACCTTGTGGCTGGTGTCTATCTTGTCCGTGTGCAGTCAGCTACAGTCAAGACAGCCGTTCGCCTACTGGTACGGTAGTTCTAAGTGTACAATTACCAATCTATTGAATCGAGTTTCGATTGTCAACAAGAAGCCCGGCCAAATGGTCGGGCTTCTTTGTTTGCAGGCCGAAAAAGAACTTGGGCCGTGATTTACCTCACTTACGATCAATAGCCGCCAACAGCTCGTCAGCCTCAGCACGCTTACGATAGTCAGTTTCGGTAAAGGCATAGCGGACTAAACCATCTTTGCCAATCACGTATGCTGCACCCAGTGGCAATAGTTTACCCTTACCTGCATCATAGGTGATCCCGAGCTGTTGCGCCCCAACTAAACCCTCGTCATGCAGCACAGGGTAGGTCAGGTTATTACGGGTGATGGTGTTCTTTTCCTTTTCGGCAGGCTCACCACTGATGGCGATGATGGTAGCCTTGCGTTTTCCGAAATCCACCAACCGCCCTTGGTAGTTGCGCAAGGTCATGTTGCAATAAGGGCACCAAGTGCCACGGTAATAGACCACCACAACAGGGCCCTTCTCCAAAGCTTGCTTAAAGTCAAAAGGTTTGCCATCGAGCGTACTGAGGGTCAGGACTGGGAACTGATCCCCTTTCTTGAGCATACCTTCTGGGTTGACCTTCGTTGCAATAGCCTTGACCTGCAGATCATAATTGGTGGCTTTCTCGGCCCCCATCTTGGTATTGTAGTGATTGCTAAGCGAGTCCAGCTGCTTATTGAGCGACTGACCGTGCGCCAAAGGACCCACTAAGGTTATTAGGGCCAAACCTAGGCCGAGGGCTACATACTTGTAGCAGTGTAGAGGTTTTGTCATGATGGTCGGGTGAGCGGACTAAATGGCTATGAAACAATATAGATACAAATGACGGGATAGTCAACCTACCGAACTGTCGGGTGGCCGACAATTGGCAACCTTGGTAAGATAGCTTAACAAAAATGCACATATCCAGAAGCTAGGAAAGTCCAGTAGCCTTGTAGAGTAAATCTCAGGTATGCTGCAAACCCTATGCTGGTGACTTTGTAATGTGCCGGATTTAAAGGATTAAAGTGATTGGCTTGTAAACATCAGCTAGTAATTGCGGCCAACCTATATGTGTGAAGGAGTACACACGAATCCTAGTTCAGACAAATACAAACCATACCCCCGCAGCACGGCATAAGCCGCGCCAATCTTGCGGATGATGTCGCCAGCGAGCATGGCTTCTTGGCCTAGTTCTGCTGCGGCAAGGTCACCAGCGAGGCCATGGAGCCAAACACCTAATTGGCTGGCTTGCAAAGGTGTATAGCCTTGCGCCAACAAGCCGACGATCATGCCAGTGAGGGTGTCGCCACTGCCAGCGGTAGCCATGCCTGGGTTGCCGGTATTATTGAAATAGGCAAAACCATCAGGAGTAGCGATACAGGTATGCGCCCCTTTGAAGATGATATAGCTACGGAGCTTTTTGGCAGTGCTGAGCAGACGTTCAAGGGCCTCATAATCGTTTGATGAGGGGCCTGCTATACGTTTAAACTCACGGGCATGGGGCGTCAAGATGGACCCTGGTGGCACGAGGGCCTGCATAAAGGGGTATAGCCCTAGCAGATTGATAGCATCAGCATCGAGAACGACGGGGGATACGGCCTTTTCGAGGAAGGCACGGAGGGCGGCGGCACTTTGCTCGTCAGTACCCATGCCTGGCCCGATGCCAATGGCGGTATAGTTCTCGACTGGGGGCGCTGAAGTGATAAAACGCTTATCAGCATCGCAGACGACCATGGCCTCTGGCAAACTGGCCTGCAACACATCAAGCCCGCAACGGGGGACGTATGCCGTCACAACACCAGCACCAACCCGTAAAGCAGCCTCAGCCGCTAGCCGAATGGCCCCGATCTTGCCAACACTCCCACCAGCTAGCAGGGCCCGACCAAAATTACCTTTATGAGCATATTTGGGCCGTACCTTGACCATTGCACGCATATCTGCTGCCTCTAGCTGTTGATAGACCGACCGCTGACTAGCTAGCGCCTCTGCATCCAACCCGATATCCAGCAACTTGACCTCACCCAAAAACTGGGCATTCTCCGGGATCACAAATGCCAACTTCGGCACTTGAAAACTATAAGTTGCATCAGCCCGTACGGCAGTATGCCCAAAGGATGACGCCGATAGTTGCAAGCCGCTTGGTAGATCGACAGAAACGACCGTGTGTAAGATACCCTCTTGCCTAGCGTGATTGATATGACCAATCAACTGAGCGCCTAAGCCAATAATGGGGCGGTTTAGGCCAGCACCATAAATGGCATCAATCAACACACAACCAGATAGGTAGTGCGGTAGGCTGTCCTCCGAGTCGATCATCTGAACTGGCAGCAGCTGCATAACCTCGGGCAAGAGCTCGGTGGTGGCCTCTGAGGGTTGGCTACTGGCATGGAGCATATAGCAGCTTACCCCTAGTTGGTACCGATGTAGCAGTTTGGCAATCGCAAGGCCATCAGCCCCATTGTTGCCAACACCCGCAATCACCACAAACTGGGTGGTATCAGGATAGTCTTGCAGCAACTGCGTGACAAATGCTTGCGCCGCCATACCAACCAGACCGACTGTGCTAAGGCCAAGCTTGTGCTGGGTGGCAATATCTACCTCCTTGATCTGGCTGGCTGATAAAAAATGCTGCATCTGGGCTGCCTGAGGCTACTAATATTGTTCCTTAGCGTTCGGGAAATCCCCACTTTTGACATCGGCAATATAGTTGCCGAGGGCATCCGTAATAACCTGGCTGAGCTCGGCATAACGGCGCAGGAACCTAGGTTTAAACTCGGCGGTGATGCCTAGCATATCATGCGAAACCAATACTTGCCCATCGACACCATTACCAGCACCGATGCCAATAACCGGGATTTGAAGCTGCTGCGCCACTTGGGTCGCTAGTTTGGCCGGGATTTTTTCTAGCACCAATGCAAAACAGCCGATGTCCTGCAATAGCTGCGCATCCTCAAGCAGTTTTTGTGCTTCGGCCTCCTCTTTAGCACGGACGGTATAGGTGCCGAATTTGTAGATGGATTGCGGGGTAAGGCCCAAATGACCCATCACAGGGATACCGGCTGTCAGGATCCGTTGGATACTTTCTTTGATTTCGGCACCACCCTCTAGCTTGACGGCATGGCCACCACTTTCCTTCATGATCCGGATGGCAGACCGTAGGGCCTCGCTACTGTTGCCCTGATAGCTGCCGAACGGCATATCCACCACAACAAGGCTGCGTTTGGCCGCCCGTACGACGGAGGCCGCATGGTAGATCATCTGGTCCAGTGTGATCGGCAAGGTGGTTTCGTGACCCGCCATTACGTTGCTGGCACTATCACCAACTAGCAGCACCTCCACACCGCCTGCATCTAGCAGGTGCGCCATGCTATAGTCGTATGCCGTGAGCATAGCGATTTTGTTGCCTTGCTGCTTCATTTCGAGCAAGACATGGGTGGTGATGCGTTTGAACTCCGATTTGTGAACCGACATTGCCTTTAGAAAGTGCTTGGGCCAGGGCAGACGCTGATGTGCCTACCACTGCTGGTGATACTGTACTAGTGGACGGCTATTTACTAAATTTTGGGCACAGGCTGCAAGCCAAATATGCCACCAGGGCCGATCAAGGACCATAAAGCGGCAATCAGCCCCATTTTGTAAAAATATTGTCTGCAACACTTGACAAGCCTGAGGCTAATGGCCCCAGAAGCTGGTTCAGGAAAATGGCATCAACCCTTGCCAAAAAGGTTAAGACAACTGGCTTTCCAGCACATCGGCTAGTGTGGTGGTGGCTTTGGCGATATCCTGATAGGTATTATATAACGGCACAGGGCTCAAACGGATGATGTCAGGCTCGCGCCAGTCGCCCAAGAC
>CANHWS010000232.1 GCA_947464365.1 Cytophagaceae bacterium
AGCAAGCAAGCCAGCACCCTAGAGCATGTCATCTTTGCGGGGTTTACCCACCAGCCTGCCGTTACGTTGGCCCAGCGGCTCTTAGCAGTACTGCCGGGTGCTCATAGCAAGGTTTTTTATAGTGACAATGGCAGCACCGCCGTCGAGGTAGCCCTCAAGATGGCCCTACAATATTGGCATAACCTCGGCACACCACGTACCAGCATCGTTGCCTTATCAGGTGCCTACCATGGCGACACGTTTGGGGCCATGTCGGTGGCTGACCGCAATCCGTTCAATGCCCCATTTGCCCCACTTTTGTTCGATGTGCAGCAGCTTGATCTAAGGCCAACGGACGACATTTGGGCACCGCTTGACGAGGCAGACCACCGAACCATCCAACAACTAGAGGCGATCCTGTCCCAGAGTAAACCAGCAGCCTTCATCTACGAGCCATTGGTGCAGGGCTCTGCTGGGATGCGATTCTTTAAAGTGGACCTGTTGACCCGACTACTTGAATTAGCACAGCAGCACCATGTAATCACTATTGCTGATGAGATCATGACTGGCTTTGGGCGCACGGGTCTCCTTTTCGCATCCGAGCATATCACCAAAACGAACCCAGAACTTAGCCCGGATATCATTTGTCTGAGCAAAGGCCTGACTGGTGGATTTCTACCATTGGGGGTCACGACTTGCAAGGATCATATCCAGCAAGCCTATCGGCAAGAGGACATCATGGCCACCTTTTTCCATGGCCATAGCTTTACGGCAAACCCGATTTCTTGTGCTGCCGCCCTTGCGAGCCTGGACTTGCTTCAAGCTGATCATAGCAGCTTGCAACGCCAGCAGTTGTCTGCGAGTTTGGCCAATTTTGCGCATTCTTTACAGGCCAATCCTGCCATTGCCCATGTGCGGCACCTAGGTTGTGTCCTTGCTCTTGAGTGGAAGTCCAGCGACAAAACAGGCTATTTTAATGAGGCCCGCCACCGCCTATACCAATGGTGCATCGATCGTGATGTCTTGTTGCGTCCTCTTGGCAATGTGCTCTACATCATCCCACCCTACTGCATCAGTGAGGAAAGTTTACAGCGCGTCTATACTGTAATCAGGGAGCTATTGGCCGAGCTGCAATAATTCCTGAGGTACCCTAATCTGCTGAATGCAGACACAGTTTTGTGTTTTGCGGCAGTCTTCGCAAGATTTATCGGCGACCAGCACCCTAGCTTTTGGCCCGATAGGTGCCCACCTACCGGGGTGCATCGGCCTAATCGGAGGATAGATCCCCACCACAGGCACCCCCATTGCACTGGCAATATGTAGCGGCCCGGTTGAGCAGGCGACTACTTGATCTGCCTTGGCCAGCAAGGCAATAAGCTCAGCCAAAGACAAACGACCAGTCGCATCGATGACCCCTGTTTGGTCAAACAAATCAGTGGATTCCGTCCGCATTTTGGTACCATCTTTCTCTGTGCCCGTAACCACCACTTGCAGTCCATCGGCCACATAGCGACGGGCCAAGGCTGCATATTCGGCTAAGGGCCACTCACGTGCGCTGCCAGCAGACTTAGGATGCAAAACCACGTAGTGAGATTGGAGCTCTGGTAATTTATTTGGCAATGATTGCAGGGCCTCAGCAACTGGCGCAAGACCGAAAAGCAGGCCTAAAGATTTGGTTGAAGGGACTACTGGCGCACTGAAAAATGGCCCCAACAAAGCCACATTCAATTGCGCCTCATGCAGGTCAGATGATTTACGCCCGACGTTAGGCCTGATATTGCAGGTCAGCCAATGCCACCACCGATGGCTGGTACCTACCCGGAATTTGACCCCTTTCTGCTTGACCGCCTTGGCCACCTCCCGATCTGGAAAAACAAAAATAGCTACATCATATTGGGCTGCCTGCCAGGCTTGATCCCCATCCACGAGTTGCGCCCGATCCCAAAATTGGTCCACCCACCGACAGGCCTCAAGGATGGGCTGGGTATAGGGTTTGCCCACAAAACCGATATGCGCATCGGGCCAAATCTGCTTGATCAAGCCACATAGCGGTAGGGTCAAGATCACATCCCCAAGGTTATCCGTCCGGCTAATCAGGAAGCGAGGTGTTGTGGGCAACGTATAGGTAGATGACACCAATCGCCTTGCCTCCGATACCATCGTTTCTAGTTCTGTTTTAGGGGATTGGTTGGGCATATTGTATTTGCAACTCTTTATCTGACGTGAGCTTGGTGGTGCAAGTTAAGGTCTTGGAGGGATTGATAGGTTGTCCTTAACACTGAACCAAAGGCAGCAAACAAACGACCTAGCCATAGCCTTCATGGACCTGCATGGCAAAAAACACACCTCTTGATACCCCCATTCCCAAAACAGATAGCTAGTTTTGGCTAATTAATCAACTTACAACCCGTTCAATGTCCAGCCAGAACCGCTACCTCATCTACCAAGCCTATGGAAGCCAAGCCATCCTGACTGAGGTATTGTTTTCGGCGGCTTCGGTACTGGCTCAATCTATTGATCCTCCCCAGATCGTCATCTACACTGACCAAACAGATTGGTTTAGGCAATACCGATGGTTAGAGGGTACCCAGTACATCCCGCTTAACCCAACAATGCTGGCCACTTGGGCAGGGCCTGACAAGTTTGTGCATCGGGTCAAGATTTGTATCCTGGCAGATGCTGCCACGCAATTCGATGGTAAACTAATCTACCTCGATTCTGATACCTTGGTAATGACCGACATCAATAAGTTATTCGGCGTCATTGGCCCAGAGGTGCACCTGACTCATACCAACGAGGGTAGCCTGCGCGACTCTGCCCTGCGGCTTAACCGAAAGATTGGCCAATATATGCGGGGCAAATCATGGATGATTGATGGGCAACCCAAATCCATAGGCCTAGAGACCCAGATGTATAATGCTGGCGTGCTCGGTATGACTACCGCTGATGGCCAAGTGTTGCTACCCAAGGTCTTGCATCTGACAGACCAACTCTACCATACCTGGCCTAAGCACACCATGGAGCAGCTTGCCTTCAGCTACGTATTGGGCCAGCATCAAGTGATTGACACCACGGCCTCAGTCCTACACTACTGGAAACTCAAGGCTTTGCGCCCTCAGCTGATCGACCTAGCAAAACAACAACTTGCAGCGCAGCCTGACCATAGTGCTCGAGACTTGATCCAGGCCCTCAACGCTCGTTACGACTTCCCTACCCTATTGGCCCACCAAAACGCATGGGATGCTAAGCCTAGTATTTGGCGCAAAATCCTGACGCTGATGGGCAAGGGCTGGGATCTTCAGAAACAACAACTTTTACATAACTAAGTCTGACGGATATACAGTCCATCAACAATAGGCAACGCATCAAGTACTTAAATTAGAATGAATCCGTACTGATGCCTGGCCCCTCGACCCAAGCTCCATGGAGTTTGATATGCTCCAGCAAGTCGGCATAGAGGGTGTTTTTGCTAAGCACTTCTGCATCCCCCAACATCACGAGCTGGTCCTGAGCCCTGCTGAGTGCCACATTCAGTTTGCGGTCTACTGTGCCAGACTGGTCAAAGCTGCTAAGGGCTGCAAACTGCCGCTCATGCAGAATCGTGAACGACAGGATGATCGTTTTGCGCTGCGATCCCTGAAACCGCTCCACCGTATCCACCGTCACCAACTTAAGGGTTTGGATCATGTCCTGATCTAGGGATAAGTCGCCTGAAAGATTCTCGATTTCTTGCTCGATCATCGCCACCTGATTCCGGAATGGCGCAATGACCCCGATTTCTTTCCCAGGCTCAAAAGCCTCAGGATGTTGCCGATTGTCAGACCTCGATAGCGCCTTCTGGACCACCAGATGGGCAGCCAACTTGGCTTCGGCCTCCTTGCTTTTGCTGTACGACACCACATCCTGAGGGGTTGGCACATTGACAAAAACCAATCGTTTGGTGGCCAAGGCAATCAAAAGCTCGTCAGATAGCAAATGTGGTGCTGCGACCTGCACATATCCATTGTTGTAGGCATGGACGTCCCAGCTTGGCACCAAAAGCGCATCCTGATCGGGCCTTGCTGTCGTTAGCCTATTGTTATAAAATTTGGCACTAACGAATTGGCCAATATCCTTATGCATGCGCCCCTGTTTGGTTAGCATCCCACGCACATGATCCCAGTTTTGGGCAGCAGCCATTGTCCAGAGCCGCTCAAAATAGCTATTGCGCATATCGGTAAGCCCAATCTGATGAAGGTCATCCTCGGCTGGCGTATTGGTATCCTCTTGGGCTGCTATCTTCGTTCGCTCAGCAGATTGCACCACCACGGCTGGCAACTGTTTGTGGTCGCCAATCAAGATAAACTTCCTGATCTTATTCAGGAAACCTAGCAAAAAGGGCTCCAATATCTGGCTAGCCTCATCGACGATCAGGACATCAAACTGCTTCAGGCCAAATAAGGAAATCTGGCTATATAGACTACTTGCTGTGCCTACAAAAACATTGGTCCGAGCCAAAATGGTCTTGACATCATCCACACCGCGGCACCCTGCCAGCTGTCTGCTGAGCAAGAACTCACGGTATTCTGGCCCTGTGCCGAGGTTATGCCCGACCCTGATAAAGTTGAAATTGTCGGCGCCATAATGATTCCGGAGCTCGACCAATTGCTCACAGATTTCGTCCACCGCGCGGTTGGTGTAGGCCATCAGCAGCACGTTGGTGGGCTTATGAAGGCCATAATACCAAGCCAAGTTCTTGAGCATAAAGCGCGTCTTGCCAGTACCTGGAGGACCCATCAGCAGATAGTAGTCTGGGCTGGCGACGGCAGAGCGCAAAAGTCGTTGTTGTTCGTCGCTGAGTGCGGCACCGTCGGGGCTGTTTTGCGGCCACGAGTCTGCCTGATAATTGTCAGGAGACCTCTCACCCAACAGAAGGCCAAGCCGTGCATTGCCAAGTGTAGGCAGGTGACAAAGCGTATTGATCCAGTGGTCAAGCGCGTTGTCCACCACATCTTTTTCGATGGCCCAAAAGTCCGAGCTCATGAGGTACTTATCCGACAAAAATGGATGATTAAAGCTCAATCTGACCTTCTCCTCATCTATTTCATCGATGTTGGCTTTCACGATCTGATTCCGGACCGTGCTCATAGGATCCATCCGGCGCCAAGGATGTATGGGCATAGGGTACAACACAACCCGATCATTTTTCCGTAAGCCAGTGCGCAGAGCGCCACCAGCATCAAGCCCCGCTGCACGTTCCTTCGCAGGATCTCGGCTAAACTCTAGTTTGTTACCAATCAGCGTTCCTTGACAAATCGATAAGTGCTCTAGCAGCTCCGACTGGGCAATTTTTTCGATCCGGTCCTTGAGCCATAAGTTAGCCAGACCACCACGTTGGTCATCATCCGGGCTACCGATTTTACCTACTGCACGCTCCGCCA
>CANHWS010000233.1 GCA_947464365.1 Cytophagaceae bacterium
AGGGGAGTCAGATTACTGTCAAAGTCCTGACGATAACACCCACACCTATCCGTGTACTATCTTCCAATTCTCAAATTATTAGCAAGAACGACCATCTTAATTGATGGTCGTTTTTTGTTTTATAGCATTTGGATATCGTCGCTCAGGGGAGTCAGATCAATGAGCCGCTGTTTGCAAAGTTCTGAGGGTAATTGCCACACCGAGTCGCTCGAGATTAATTTTGGTTCAAAGACACGGCAGGTAACATAATTGCAAGGGCTTTTTCAGTGTTTTTATTCCGTTTGTGATTCCCGAACCTCAGCTTTCGGCAATTGATTACTCATTTTGCCATGCTATTTTTTTGTCGTTTAGTTTGCGGCATTAAAACGGAGGAAGATGGATATTAGAAGGTTGGTTTTCGCCCGAGTGGCATGGATGGAAAGGTACAAGGGTACCAACGGCGATAAACCTCAGAATGGTGGTTCTTATGTAGATGAGGAGCAGCACGGTCATGAAGTGTATAACTTTATGCCTAAAACCTTAAAGGGTGAAATTGTAGCACGTTATTATGGGTGTTTCTATATTGGTAGTAGTAATGATTATGCCCGTAATCTCGACCTTTCTAATATTGGTGCCCCAGCAGGTAGCAGAGTGGTGGCGGATGTGACGGTTGTCTTGGTTGCTACTAAGCCTGATGGTTCTGGACAGTACATTGTCGGTTTCTATACAAAAGCCGACCTTTATAGCAGTATCATTACTGGAGAGGATGTCGAAGGAGGTGAGGTAAACTATCGGATTGTTGCTGACATTACCAACAGTAAATTACTCCAATCAAATGCCCGCAAATTTGAGATTGTAGGACTTGGTCAATCAAATGTATGGTATGGAGGAGTTGACAAGGACTTCAAACGCGAAGTCCTCAACTACGTATCACAATGGCTTCCAAAATCTGCAACCAAAGTCTAGTCAATTAGATACTCAGCCTCTGTATGGAGATTCAATTAAGAGTTCCTCAATACCCCATCACAGCCCGATTATTACAGTATTTTTTAAGTGCTTCTGTTGCCTCATCATCCCCTAGACTGGCGGATTTTGTCCAATCGCGGCAGGCGGCATAAGCATTCCGTAGCCGGTAGTAGCAAACCCCTCTTAGTGTTAGGGCTTGGGTGTTTCCTTTGTCAAGTGTCAGCACTTTGGTGAATGACTCTACCGCTGCTGTAAGGCTTTCGGTGTGGTAAAGCGCCAAGGCCTTGTTAAGCTGATAAGCTTTATTGTTGGGGTCTTGCTGGACCATGGCAGCTAGAATTGGCAACGCCTCTTGGTAACGTGCTTGGCGTGCCAATAGGGTAGCGAGGCCAAACTGAGCTGGCAGACTATTAGGGTTGATCACCAGGGCCTTTTCGTAGGAAGCACCGGCCTCAGCATATTTTTCGCGTCGCTCCATCACACTGCCTTTGTTTACCCACGCAGTGTCGCTGTTGGGTCGTTGCAGCAGATAGTTGTCTAGATCCCGATTAGCACGACGCCACTTACCAAGGTTTGTATACGCTGTTGCACGTAGTTGCAAGGTGCTGGGATCCTTCGGTTTAGCCTTAAGTGCCTTATTGAGCTGGATGATACCCAATTTAGGCTCCCCATTCAGGACATAGGCAGCGCCCAGATCGCGCGACGTTACGTAGCATTGTTGTAGGGTTGTTAATAGGTCTTGCGGATTGGTACGTTGTTTTTTGGCAACAGAAAATGCCAACTCTGCCTGCTGAACGGCATGGTTCAGGAACGGTATTGCTTGCCCAAATTTGCCAGATTGTGCCAAACTGCGGCCTTTAGAGAGGGCATCCGGTTGTTTCCCTAGCCTTTGGGCTGTTTGCGACGATGGTGGAGTCGTGCTCGCAAGGGGACTTGTTGTTTGGTTTTGCTGAGCATAGGTCATTCCTGACCCTGTTAAAATGATGCCAATGATCAACTTTAGGCTAGTATGCCTAAAGACCTTGAAGGTGCGAGGAATTAAGGTGAGTAGAGTTGTCATAGCGGTTATTGTCAGTAGTTAGGCACACTATTGATCGACTTAGTGGTAGCTTTGTAACCCAAGTTACTGAAGTATATATTCTAGTAGGCCAATAGACCTTCTGCTTAAAACTAGTGATTCCTCTAGGGATCAGTTTGGTCGGGTTTGGCGCCAATCTTCATGCCCCTAGCTGATTTGGTTCTGGGACAAAAATCAGATAATTTGGACCAATTGCGTGCCTTTTTGCGTAACATACTTTAGGGCATCGCCTAACCACCAACCAAGACGACGTTTTGAATATTGCCCTCTTTGTTGCCAATCGACTTCGCCATAGCCCGGCCACGACCTTTTCGGGGTCTATCGTCCGGATTGCGCAGGTATCGATTGCACTGGGTTTGGCCATCATGGTGGTGAGTGTGGCCATCCTGCAGGGTTACCAAGAGACGATCGAAGGTAAAGTCTATGGTTTTGATGCTCATGTCCATGTCCAGAGCTACCAAGCGAGTAGCCAAACAGAACCTCTACCGATTAGGCAAGATCTCGGAAGTGAACGAAAGTGGCGTAAGCTTCCACTAGTAGCCCATGTGCAGCCATTTGGGCTTAAACCAGCCTTGCTCAAGACTAAAACAGCCGTACAAGGCATTTTGATCAAAGGGTATAATCAAGATTGGGATACTGCTACGTTCCGCCAACATTTGGTCGCCGGCCGCATGCCAATTGTCGCTAGTCAGCAGATACTGGCCCTAGCTCCAGATACTGAATGCCACCAAGTCCTAATTAGTTCCAAGTTAGCCACGTTGCTTGAGCTCAAGGTTGGGGATGATGTAGTACTGTACTTCCTCCAGAATCCACCTCGATTTCGCAAGGTAGTCATCACAGGTCTGTACGAAACCAGCCTCGAAGAGTTTGATACTCAGTTCGTGATTGGCGATTTGGCGATGCTCCGGAACCTAAGCGGTTGGGGGGACACCTTGGTTAGTGGTTATCAGGTTATGGCAAAGGATCCTAAGTCGGCACCCCAGGTGGCAGAGCAAATAAACCAAGAGGCAGACTATAAGTTGTTAGCCCAACCTATTACAGCCATCCACCCTCAGTTATTTGACTGGCTCCAGCTTATCAGCCGTAATGTCGAGGTCCTGATTGTGCTCATTACCCTAGTTGCCTGTTTTAATATGTGCAGCACCTTATTGATCATGATTTTGGAGCGTACCAAAATGATCGGGGTCCTGAAGGCATTAGGTGCTAGCAATTATCATTTGGCAGGCATCTTTTTCTATACAGGCATGGGTATGATCTTGCGCTCGGTATTGTGGGGGAATTTGGTTGGTCTTGGTTTATGTTGGGTCCAGTACCAGTTCAGGTTTGTGCCGCTAGATGCCGCCAACTACTACATTGCTTACGTGCCCATTGCCTGGAATTGGTCAGGTGTGCTGATTCTGAATCTTGTCGTTTTGGCCGCTAGTGCGTTGGCATTGCTATTGCCTGGTCTTGCCGTTGGTTCTGTAAGGGTATCCAAGGCCCTCCGATTTGCTTAAGAGCTTGACTTTAGGCACATCGAAGTCGTATTTTGCAGTTATTGACAGAAACGAATAGGAATCTGACCACTCGTGTGCAACCATTTGTGGCTTTACCTTGTCTCATGATTGGATAGATGTTGGTCCATTGGGTCAGGGGAATACAATCAGGACCTAGCCAATACGTTATCAGCAGGGTGACTAGTCCCACCCCTCTAAAACTAAAAACTCGACATGCATTTAGCCATTGGCAAATTCATTGTTGTGCCTTTGATAGTCGCCTTCCCGATGTTGCTCATAAGCTGCAAAAAGAACGAGGCCGCTCCAGAGGACACGGTGCAATACACCCAGACCCCAGTAACAATCAGCTCTGGGATGCCTGGCTATCCTGCCCCCACCATTCCTGCTGACAACCCAACTACAGAAGAGGGCGTATTGCTAGGTCGTACCCTGTTCTATGACCCAAAGTTGAGTGCAGATGGGACCATTAGTTGTGCTAGTTGCCATCAGCTGAGCAAGGGTATGGCCGATGGGCTACCCGTATCGGTAGGTATCAGGAACCAACGAACAGATAGGAGCTCGATGCCCTTGATCAACTTGGCATGGGTGAATAAGTTTTTTTGGGACGGGCGTGTTAATAGCCTCGAAGAGCAAAGCCTACACCCAATTGACAATCCGTTGGAGATGGGTAACAGTATAGGTAACGTTGTTAGCTATTTGCAAGGTCAGCCGGCCTACGTCAACTTGTTCCGCAGGGCATTTAATACTGGGACTGTTAACGCTACTTTAGTAGCCAAGTCAATTGCGCAATTCGAGCGGACTTTGGTGTCATTCAACAGTAAATACGACAGATTTATCCGTGGTCAAGAGGCACTCACAGCAGAAGAGGCTAAGGGCCTAGCTTTGTTTTCGCAGCATCCAGATCCTTTTGCTGGTGCCAATGGTGTCCGTGGTGCCAACTGTAATGATTGTCACTCAGTGGGCTTGTTTCAGGGTAAGACAACTGGTTTTCAAGGATTTATGAATAACGGGACCCCTGCTGGGATTGGTTTGCCACAGGATCTAGGACTACAACTCGTAACCAATCAAACCTCAGATGCCGGCAAAATGCGGATCCCGACTTTGCGTAATATTGCCCTTACAGCACCCTATATGCATGCAGGGCAGTTTGGTACGCTAGCAGATGTGATGGATCATTACAACAGCCCAGACTTGTTCCAGAAGCCCAATGTTGACATCCTGATCACCTCGGCCATCAACCGTCGGTTTACAACGGAATTAGGGCTCACCTCTGCCGAAAAACAAGCTGTTATTGCCTTCCTTAACACGCTGACCGATACCAGTTTCGTCAATAACCCAGCTTTCAAGAAGCCATAATGATGTCTCCTAGCTCCTTTTTTTTCTATTTCCTTCCGGTCCGATCTGGGCTGACTGGCATTTTGTTTTTGTTGGTAGGGAGCTTTTTAGTCCTAAATGGCTGCAAATCCAAGTCCGATGATCAGCCGAAACCGACAAATACAGACTATCAGGTTGTAATCAGACTCAACGCAAAAGCCAATGGCGCTCCTGTGCTGATGGACAGGACTTGGTTTGTCAATCCTAATCAGGATTCGGTACTTGTGCGGTCATTTTCCTTTTTCATAAGCAACATCAAGCTGACGGATACGATCACTGGTGCAACATGGTCGGAAGCTGATAGCTACCACCTTGCCAACTTTGTTTCGGACAGCAGCTATGTCAACCTCAAGCTGAAGGGAGTGCCACAGTCAGGCAAGTTTAACCAGATTAGTTATGCCATTGGGGTGGATCAGGCTGCCAATAGTTCGTCAGCTTTCCTAGGCAAAGGAGATTTGGTGCAAGGGACTGGTATGGACTGGAACTGGACCGATGGCTG
>CANHWS010000234.1 GCA_947464365.1 Cytophagaceae bacterium
GTTCTGTGGTTTGACAATAAGACACTACCCATTGACAAAGTGCCAGGGTACTGATTAGCGTTGGGTTGTGCAGCCCATTTTTGGCCCTGACATATTGCCTAGATGTAGCCGAACCTGTCAACTTTCGCCGTAGTGTAAGGCATTCATCCAGAAAATGAAAGTCATAACCACAGACTACAAACTTTAGGAAGATCGGTAGGTCCTCATAAACATAACTCGTATCAAATCCGCCAACAACAAGCCAAGCATCTGTACGGTACATCACGCTAGGGGCACAGATATGGTTATACTGAAGCAACATACTCAGCTGGTCTTGCGGGGCTGCTCGCCTAAGGTTCAAAAGACGACCTTGGTACCAATTTCCCAAAGGATGACCTTCAGCATCTATCATCAAGGCATCGGTATAGACCATTGCCACTTCCTTGGCTTGAGGGCTTTGTGAGGCCGCAAAGCACTCCACCTGCCTCTCTACCCTTGTCGGCACCATCATGTCATCCGCTGATAGGTCTATCAGGTACTTTCCTTTGATGATACCATTAGCATGGGCAAAAGCCTTCGTCATGCCCAGATTATTGGGCAGCAATATCATTTCTGGTTCTGGGAACCTAGTTTGACTCTGTACCCATTGCTTGATAATAACTCCACATCCGTCCTTACTACCGTCGTCAATGATGATGAGCTGAAGGGTAGGGTAGGTTTGCATCATGACAGAGTCAAGGGCCTTGGTTACATAGGCTGCTTGCTCGTAGCATAACACCACGACAGTCACCAAAGGGGGGTCTGTTACAACAAAATGTGGTTCGGATATGCCCATAGGCTCAAAATTAACTTCGTTCGTGACCTTTGGGTATTTAAGCCGTACTTTTGTAGCCAAATTTTGTCAGCCGCGTGATCTCTATCAACAATATTGACTTCCATTTCGGAAGCAGGACGCTATACGAAGGTGCCTCTCTCCATATCAAACCGAAAGACCGCATCGGCCTTATCGGTGCTAACGGTACAGGCAAGTCAACCCTCTTGCGGATGATTACAGGCGAATATTTGCCTGATGCTGGATCCATCTCTAAGGCCAAAGATTGCACCATAGGTTTCTTAAATCAGGATCTGCTCAGCTACCAAAGTGATGACAGCATCTTGTTAGTAGCCATGCAGGCTTTCGAACGGGCATTGATCGTCCATGACGAAATTGAGGCCATTCTGCACAAAATGGAGGAGGAGTATTCAGACGAATTGTTGGATAAACTTACTAGCCTTCAAGAAGAGTATGACCACCTAGATGGCTATACCCTCCAGAGCCGTGCTGAAGAAATACTTGAGGGTCTGGGTTTCAATACCAATGACCTTCAGCGTCCCCTACGGACCTTTTCGGGTGGATGGCGGATGCGTGTAATGTTAGCCAAGCTCTTGCTCCAGAAGCCAAGCCTACTGATGCTGGATGAGCCGACTAACCACCTTGACTTACCATCCATCAAGTGGATTGAGGAATACATTGAAGACTATGAGGGCGCCATCATTGTGGTCTCCCATGATAGAGCTTTCCTTGACAACGTCGTGACCAGCATTGCTGAGGTACAAGGAGGTAAGATTAATGAGTACGCTGGCAACTACTCCTTCTATGTAGAAGAAAAAGCTGAACGAGCCGAGATCCAGAAAAATGCCTTTGCTAATCAGCAGAGCATGATTAGGCAGAGCGAACGCTTCATTGAACGCTTCAAAGCCAAGGCCAGTAAAAGCCGTCAGGTCCAGAGCCGTGTCAAGATGCTTGATCGCATTGACATGATCGAGGACGTGGTTGATGCCACTGCCAGGGTCAACTTCAAGTTTACTTTTGCCACTCAAAGCGGTCGCCATGTGGCTGAGCTCGAGAATGTCTCGAAGGCTTATGGTGACCTCCAGATCTTGAAGAATACCACAGCCAGGATCGAGCGGGGGGACAAAATTGCCCTTATCGGAGCTAACGGACGTGGCAAAAGCACCATGCTCCGGATAGTCAATGGATCTGAGCCCATCTCGGGAGAGCGTAAACTAGGCCATAATGTCAACATGAGCCTCTTTGCACAGCACCAGTTAGAAGCCTTAAACGTGGACAACTCCATGCTCGAGGAGCTCAAGCAGGCCGGCTCCGCCAAAACTGAGATGGAGCTCAGGGGTATCCTTGGTTGCTTTTTGTTCAGCAGTGATGATGTTTTCAAAAAAATCAAGGTCCTGTCTGGTGGTGAAAAGAGCCGCGTGGCATTGGCCAAAACGCTAATCTCTGAGTCCAATTTCCTGCTGCTTGACGAACCAACTAACCACCTTGACATGGTTTCGGTCAACATCCTGATCCAGGCCCTGCAGCAATATGAAGGTACCTTCTTGGTAGTTAGTCACGACAGGTTCTTTGTGGCTAACATCGCCAACAAAATCTGGTACATCGAGGATCAAGAGATCAAACAATACCCAGGCACCTACGAAGAATACGAAGTCTGGCAAGAAGAGCGCGCCAAATCCCAAAAGGACAATCCAGCCCCTGTAGTGGCCAAACCTGTCAAACAAACCTTGACCGCCGCCCAAGCTGACGAAAACGCCAAACAACTTCGCAAGGTCAAACTTGATACACTTGATACCGAAAAGGCCATTTCCAAATCCGAGCAAGAGCTCAAGCAGCTAACCGAGGACCTGACCAAACCGAGTGTCTATCAAGACATCGCGAAGGCCAAGCAAACCCAACAAGCTATAACTAAAAAACAGGCCGAGCTCCAGTCCTTGATGGATAAATGGGAGGACCTTATGGCCCGTACCTCTGATCTGGAAAGTGCCTAATCTGATCCCTTCATAATCACCACCTAAACTAAGGGCAGCAACACCTGCCCCAAACAACACGAGACCTGATGGGAGGCTTATTTGTCTTTTTGTATCAAATCAGGAACCTACTGGTGTTCCTCCTACTTGAGGTGATCTGTGGGTACATTATCGTGTCCAACAACCAGTTTCAAGGTGTTATCTGGATGCACTCGTCCAACGCGGTTGTAGGCCGTACAATGGAGCTCAACAACGAGGTCTATTCCTACTTTGACCTCGCGAACCAGAACGAAAAACTAGCCCTGGAAAATGCCCAATTGCGTCAACTTATTAATAAACGTGAGCTCCAGATGCAAGGCCTCGTGGTTGACACCCTGAGCAGCAAAATGCTCGATACCTTGGGTGGTACTAGGGCAAACAAATTCCAGTACCTCGTAGCCAAGGTTGTCAGCAACAGTATTAATAACCTCAACAACTACATGACCCTTGACAAAGGCACTGCCGATGGCCTTAGGCCAGGGATGGGTGTCGTGTCACCAACGGGGATTGTTGGCAAGGTTTTGCTTTGCTCTGAGCACTATAGCACCGTCAACTCTTTGCTGCATACTCGCTTTACACCTGCGGTGGCAATCAAGGGTAGCAATGCCACCGGTATCTTGCAATGGAAAGGACAAGACCCCAAGATTATCAACTTGGCTTATATCGCCCGGCACCTAAAGCCCAAAGTAGGGGATACCGTCCTGACCAGTAATACCAGTGATATCTTCCCAGCAGATCTACCAGTAGGGCGGATTAAGCAGGTACGGATCAATGACAATGCCACGTTTTATGACATCACTGTCGATCTTAGCACGGATTTCAGTACGATCGGTTTTGTTTATCTGATCGACAACCAACTGCAGAAGGAGAAGGACCAGTTGGAGCAAAAAACAAAAACTGAGTTTGCCACCGAGCCTGAGCAAAAGTCTAAAACCAAGCCCTGATAGCCCCCTCATCCATGTCTCTAGCTGGTTATTTGCGTACGCTTTGGTACGTTATTATGTTTACAGCCTTGCAGGTGATCGTGTTCCGCAACTTTTCGTTGTGGAGTACTGGGTTCTGTTTTGCCTATGTGGGGTCTATACTCTTGCTTCCGCTTGAGGCTAGTGCGCTCTTGATCATGATCGCTGCATTCGGCATCGGGCTGCTAACAGATATGTTCTATAACACGCCAGGGATGCATGCGGCCTTGTCCGTTTTAGTGGCATTTTTGCGCATCACGAGCATCAAGATTCTAACTCCAGCTGGTGGCTACGAAGGTGACACAGAGGTCTCAGTTGGGGCTAGGGGTGCCAACTGGTACTTTAGGTACATGACCCCCCTGATTTTTATCCATCACCTTGGCTTGTTCGCACTAGAGTATGCAGACCTCGGCAGTTTGCACATTGTACTTATTAATGCTGTTGTTAGTACGCCTATCACATTAGGTATCATCTTTGGTTTGCAGCAGGTTATTGGCTTCAGATCTGGCAGCATTCGATAGCCAAAGCTTCGTTCTTGCCACATCAGAGTAGAGGCCCTTTAGTAGGGATTTGGTTAAAACTTGATAATTTTCATTGGTTTACACAACCATTTGCCCAATTTTGTTGTCTATAGAGTAAATAATTGGCTATATAACACTGCCAATATTTTTGTTTTCGTAATTATCTCTACCTTTGAACAAGTACTGAAACGGAGTCCATGGCTCCCGGATCAGTGGTTTTACATGGTTAACACTTTTGCGTTGTATGCAAAGCGATCTCGAACAAAACACCAGCACCGAATACGGGTATGTCAAGGAAGGTAAAGTTTACCTCAAGGCCTATGCCACGTATCCTGACCGCCAAATAGGCGAAGTCAAGACAACCAACGAAGAAGCCCTAGCCTACTTCATCCGCCGATTTGAGTTCATCACAGGCAAGGTAGAAGCACTTTTGGCGGACATCGAAGGGGCCCTAAACAAGGGCTCTTATCTGATGAAGCTCCTCCATATGCGAGGTCAGCTTGAGCAGTACGATGCCATCGGTGATTTCATGCCTCTCTTCCATAAGCTCGACGAAGCCGAAGACAGTATCCGTGGCCTCATTGACCAGAATCGGGTCAAGAACTACGAAATCAAACAGGCTTTGTTACAAGAGTGGCGAGACAACCTGACGGAAATAAAGGATTGGATGGAGGCGTCAGCCAAGGCCAAAGAAATCCGTGAAAAGTGGCTCAAGACTGGCTCAGTAGCTAAAGAGCATGAAGCAGAGATTGAAGGTGCCTTTGACGAAGAGCTAAATATCTTTTTCCAGACACGTAAGGTCTATTTTGACGAGCGCCAACGCATCATGATGGAGCGAGTCGAAAAATACGACAAGATCACACAGGCCGCACGTGCACTGGCAGCACCAGACCAAAACCCTTGGCATAGCTACAAGGCACTTAATAACCTAGCAGAGGATTGGAAAGCAGTCGGTCCTGTTCCTAAAGTCCACTTCGAGCCGCTGATCAAGCAGTTTAAGCAATACAAGCGCAGCATCATGTATGCGCTCAAGAAACAGCGTCTTGAAA
>CANHWS010000235.1 GCA_947464365.1 Cytophagaceae bacterium
CTCCAGTTAGTTGTCGTGAACCAATCAGTATTAGTTGCACCAGTCCAGGTGGCAGCAGTGATCGGAGGCCAATCAACTTTGTTGCCTAAGTCATCTTCGTAAGTTGAGCCTGCAAGCAAACCATTGATTACACCAGCAAACGTGATCAAGCTAGCGCCGCTGGCACGCCCAACGTTAAAGTGTTGGCCAATTACTGGTGTACCACCATGGTTGAAAGTCACATTGTTAATAGTGGTGCTCGGCGAGGAATTACTGTTAAAATTAATATAGCGGAAGGGGCCGCCAGTGTTGGCCGTATTAATGCCGCTGAACGTGCCATCGCTGAAATTGTTGGTATTGTCTACCGTGGCACCAGCATCAATGTCTAGGCCAAGGTCTGCCAGGTTAGAGTACTGGTAGAACCGTGAGTGGATTGTACCACCAGACAGGATGTTAATCGCAATCCGGTTGGCACCTGCCACGCGGCTGACTGTTGCAACATTGCCAGATGTACCAACAACACGGAAAGTACCAGAAGCATTAACAGTTGCGTTGCCGACAGTTGTGTTGAACAGTAACTGCGCATTATCGTTGACTAATAGGTTTCCTCCAGTCTGGACGGTGATGGTACTTGCTGCTGTGTTTGTACCAAGGGTCAAGTTCCGTGTGCCAAGGTTGAGTGTAGCTCCATTGCCAATCGTCAAGTTATTCTGGATAGCAGTGTTGGTGCTAAGCGTATAAGTACGTGTTGAGCTCAATGTTTGATTGAACGTTACATCGTTTAGGGTCGCAGTATTGATCACTTGTGCACTCCCGCTGTTACTTTCGAAGGCTAATAATCCGGTCCTCGGAAGGAAGGTAGCACTTGGGTTATTAAAGCTACCGGTAGCGGTGATCGTGAAGTTATTGGTATTATCGACATCAAGCGTAACAGGGGCATTGATGTTGAGGTCGTTGGTGCCAATAGCAGCACTTAGCGTCTTAGTTCCTGAGCCGCTAAAAGTAACGTTTTGGGCTACGAAAGCTGGGATGGTCTGGGCGCCAGCGCGGTTGAAGGCTAAGTTAGCATTAGACGTTGTCCAATTACCTGTGCCGACAAAGCTCACGGAAGCAGAAGCAATGTTGTGGGTGAGGCTACCAAGGTCAACCGTAGTATTTTCAATCACGAACTGACCATTGCCAACTGTCATCCCGTTGGTTGAAAAGGTTTTGGCACCTGCACCCGAAAAATAAACTGCAGCAAAACTGTTGTTACCTGGGTCAAGCGCCTGCGCTGATGTGCCATTGAAAGTAAACGTGTTGGCCGAATGGCTAATCGTTCCGGTATTAGCAAGTGCTCCGCTAAGGGTGATGTCACGGCTAGTGTTGAGCGTAATACCCGAAGCAATAGTCAGGTTGCCAGCGATGTTAAGGTCACTGGTAGTTGCTGTTTTGATACCCGTATTGCTGAGCGTTAGGTTGTGAAAGTTAACATCTGGTGCACCAGGGGATGAGTTAATAATTACTTGATTACCACCATTGAACGTAACAGTAGTCACCGCAGTCGGTATATAATTCCGTAAGCTGACAGAGGCACCCCCAAAAGTCATGTTAAAGCCGCCATCTGCCAAAGTTGGCGAGCCACCTGTCATTGTAAACAAGCCATTGAAAGTGGTGTTGCCTAGCAAGGTAGCAGCACCGCCTGTTGTGCTGATGTCAAAGTTACCATAGGTCGGAAGGTTGCTGATTGACTGGGCTGCAGAGCCATTAATCCGATAGGTACTGTTGCTACCGAAGGAATATGACCCGAAACTGGCAGGAATGGCAGTTGCAGGTGCAACCACTCCACAGTTGACAATCCCAAGGTCGTTGAGCGTAAAGGACTTAGAACCAGTACCCGTCATCGTGAATGTTCCCATAGTGAGGGTCACCCCAGAGTTGACTTGCACATCACCCGTGATGTTCAGATTCGATGCCATCGTCTTCACACCAGAGCCTGACAATGTGAGGTTATTAAAGCCCGTCACATTAGCACTTATTGTCCAGGCAGCACCATCATGGATAAAGGTCCCGGTTCCTGACCAAGAGATTTGGGGAGCACCTGCAAAGTGGACGTAATTGCCAGTGACAGTAAGGTTGTTGGTGCCCATCGCCAATGTTGTGGTAGCATCAACCACGGTGAGGGTACCCGCAACGGCTATGTTGCCAAGTGCTGTTTTGGTCTGAGTGCCAGTAGTAGCACGGGCTAGATTGAGATTAAAATAGTTGACAGCCGCAATGTTTTGGGCCACATCGCTGATGTAGGTCACGGTGCCTGCTGTTAGGCTATAGCTACCGAATGATGCAGGGAAAACCCCAAACGTGCGATAGACACCACCCGTCATCGAGAAAGTACCGCTGCCAGTACCAGTCACTGCAACGCCGACATTCTGATCCACTTGGTTAACACCTGCTAGGACAGAAGCATCACCATTAATGTTGATGTTCTGGGCAATGGTTTTGTTGCCTGCCCCGTTGAAATAGATGTTCCGAAAAGTCGTCGCTAATCCGCCAGATCCGATTGTTTGGTTGCCTCCGTTAAAGAAGACTGAACCCGTACCAGTCTGGGTAAAGCCCGAAGTACCCACGTTATTGGTCCAGTTTCCAGCGACGTTCAGGATCTGGGTGCCACCGTTAAGTACTGTATTGACCCCAATCGTTACAGCCCCCGCAATCGTCAAAGAGCTCGTAATTGTCTTTGTGCTGGCCGAGGTAGCTGAAGTTGAGAGATTAAAGAAAGACCCTCCAGCAATGTTTTGTGCCGTGTTACCATCAAATGTAACAGTCGCAATCCTAGGGGTGAAAGTCCCACCAGTGACGGACCAATGACTAGCTACATTGAGGTTATTGGTAGAAACATCGACTGTGCCATTAGATTGGGTATAGGTGCCGTTGACCTTGATGGCCGAACCAAAGACATAGGTAGCCCCTGAGGCATTGAAAGTAAGGTTGTTGAATGGATCAGCAACACCGAGGGTAGTAATCGTACTAGTGCCTGATGTCCCTACAAACCTAACTGCACTCGTGCCTTCGTTAAACGTGCCAGACTGTAGCCAGTTACCCCCTAAGTTAATAAAATCAGTTGCAGTGGTCTGTGTCAGGGTGCAAGATGCCCCTACTACCACACTACCGGAAGCAGTTAGCGTAGTGCCGTTGATGACAAGGGCAATATTAGCACCTCCACCGGCATCCATCACTAGGCGTGCAATACTAGCAGGGGTGGAGGTTAGATTGACGGTAAAGGCTCCGACTACAGTAGTATGATTGAGGTAAACAAGTGTAGAGGCTGTCGGTACAATGTTATTACTCCAGTTGTTGGCATCGTTCCAGCTAGTGGTACCTGCCCCACCATCCCAGGTGATCGCACCTGCAGGAATAGTGAACTCAACAAAAGCGTTGGTCGTACCAACACCACGGAATCCATTTCCAGCCAATGCACCCAAGGCGTCGTCAACTGTGAGCTTGCCAATACCTGAGCCGCGAGTGATATTGCTTGTCGGCCCAGCATTGAACACGATGCCCGAAGCAGTATAACTGCTGAATGTGATACCGTTTAAGGTAAGATAGCTTGTACCAACTCCAGAGCTAAAGGTGCCATTGCTAAGGTTATTGGTGGCATCGATGGTACCAGTGCCCGAGATAGCAATACCAGCACCCGAGGTATTCGTGATACGGTAATTGAGTGCATGGAACGAACCACCAGTTTGTGTATAAGTATAGTTACCTGACGATCCGTTCAAGGTGAGATTGGCCACATTGGTCGAGCTTCCGACGAGCCTAAAATCACCAGAGGAAACCGTTACAACATTGGTATTGGACATCCGGAGGCTAGCGCCAGCATCAATCAATAAAACTCCACCATTAACGGTGACGTTGCCAGCCATGTTGATGGCCTTACCTTCTAAATCGATAGTGCCTGCAGTTATTGTGAGTGTACGGGTAGCTGCCAGGGTTAAGTCCTCCACCAACTGGATAACTGCACCTGAGGCATTGATTGCCACAGCACCATAGCTACTAACACCCGGCTTAAATGTCTTTGTACCGGAGGAAGCGTCAAACGTCAGTGTACCAGTGGTCGCACTAAACAGCGAGTTGCCAGTGTAGTTTCCTCCCACATTGAGGTTGTTGGTTACTAGGGCCAAAGTACCGCTCGTAAGGGTCAGATCATTGCCTACGCGTACGTTAGAACCCAACGTAGCAGTTACCCCGCTGCCGACATTGATTAGCAGGTTATTGAATATCTGACCAACACTCGTACCTCCGGTGTTTATGGTGCTGACACTCGTGATTGTGACCGTACCATTTCGTGGGGTAAAGGCTCCGCCAGCAGAGATTGTAAAGTTATTGTCAACTGTCAATGAATAGTTGCTAGCACTTACATCTAGCGTACTACCACTGCTAATCAAGAGATTACCAGCCAGCGTGATGTTGCCAGTCAAGGTTTTGGTATTGGTACCAGCAATAGTCACGCTTTGGAAAGAAGATCCTCCAATATTCTGAGGTCCTGATCCGTTGAAGTTGACTAGGCTAGCACCGGTCCCACTAAAGCTACCAGCATTTACCCAGTCACCAGCAATATTGATGTTAACTGCTGTTGTGACCGTAGGGCCGCTGATCGTGAAGTCACCATCGAGGGTAAAGGCATTGGACTGTAAAGTCTTGGTACCTCCTCCTGCAAAAGTCATGTTGTTGTAAGTAGGCCCAGCGATCGCATTCTGGATGTTTTGGTTGCCACTGCCATCAAAAGTCAGTGTACCGCCCCCGTGGCTAAACGTGCTTGAGGTACCCGCAAAAACCCAGTTGCCACTAATCCGGAGGTTGAACCCTCCTAAGTCTAGGTTGTTACTGTTGGTCGTGCCAGCGCTACTGAAAGTAAAGTTGCCCAATACAACGAGATTGGTGAGTAGTTGTGTCGTTTTATTAACACCCGCATTAGGGCGTTGCAACGTCACACTGCCAAGGGCACTAGCTGCTGTCGAGCTAATGGTCTGAGCGATACTACTATTTCCTACCAACGTTAAGGAGCCCGTCGTATGCGTAAACACAGCCCCCCCACTGATGGCCAAGTTGCCATGGAGGGTGAGTGCCCTTGTGTTAGCATTGATGGCTGGGCTACCAGTTGTACTAAGGTTTCCAGTTATCGTGAGGTTACCTGCAAGTGTTTTGGTACCTGTACCACCAAAGACTACGTTTTCGAAATTTGACAAGAAAATTGACTGGTCACCACCATCAAAAGCAATAGTGGTACCTACGGCGTTGAATAGCGTGATGGAGTTCATGTTCCAGTTGCCAGCCACAGTATGGGTATTTGCTCCACCTATTAAGAGAGCATTGCCGCCAGTCC
>CANHWS010000236.1 GCA_947464365.1 Cytophagaceae bacterium
AGGATGATGCTGCCAGCAGCCAAAAACAACCCCGCCTTTGCGATGCCGTGGACCATCAAATGGAACATGGTTTCTTCAGTATGCCCAGAGCCTAGCCCCATCATCAAGAACCCAAGTTGTGATATTGTGCTGTAGGCTAAGGTTGTTTTGAGGTCATGATGCCGAATGGCCCAATAGCCCGCACTAAGTGCTGTCAGGCAGCCAATCACGAACATTATGCTATGCACCGAGCCTGAAAGTAGAAAATCCACCCGCATGAGGAGGAAGATGCCAGCCGTTACCATTGTCGCGGCATGGATTAGCGCACTAGCTGGAGTAGGGCCAGCCATTGCTGCAGGTAACCAGTGTTGGAAAGGTAGTTGTGCGCTTTTGCCCAATGCCCCAATAAGGAGACACAAACCTAGGAGCAACCCGGTTATACTATCATGGAAGCCGCTAAGCTCTCGCCCAGCCAACTGATCGATATCCCAGGTGCCGAATTGTACCCAACAAATAGCGAGTGCTAACATCAATCCGAGGTCGGCTACACGGTTGGTCAGAAAGGCAACCATAGCTGCTTTCCCACTTTTGCTCATCTGCCAATCATACCCGATAAGTAGCCAACTCATTACACCGACCAGCTCCCATGCCATGAAAAGTTGAATTAGGTTTCCGGCCAAGATTAGGTTGACCATCATGAAGGTAAAGCCAGCTACATATACCTGGAACTTGAGCGGCTGTTCTGATTTGCGGATATATATCAGGCTAAATCCTTGCACAGCTGATGCGATCAGGACCACAAATAAAACGAGCGTTAGGTTCGCCGGCGTTGGTGCCATTTGGTAAAGCACCGGCATCAAGCTGCCCGCCCCAGAAGGCAAGGTCAACCACTGGAAGGCTAACTTTGGATCCTTCGGCAGAAATGCCATAATGGTCCATATCATCAGCGGCAGCTGAACTAAAGTACTGGCAGCTACAAATTTAGCTTTGCTGTATGACCGAGTAATCCGAGCAGGAATCGGCAATAGCAACAGACCCACCAATAATGGTAGGGCAGCAATCCAGACAACAAATTGAAGCGGGTTGGTCACGGTCGTAGACAATGGTTGTCAATAGCTCAGGATTCAGGCAAAATAGTACGGCCATCCTAATCTAGATATTGGGCCGTTTTTTAACCAAATATCTATGCTAATAACACCATTGGTGGCCACAAAGTTGGCACCGATTGCCCGAACTAGACTGCAACAATCTCAAATATTCGGCCTTGCCATGGCTGCATCGGGATTGGCACACCTGCTTGGGTGTTTCTCAAATCGAGTACGTCAAAGCCTGAGAAGTTGATGTACTCGGTTGATAGCAGGTCTCTAAGCAGAAAGTTCCGCTCTGGGTGGAGACCAATGGCGTCCCAAGCTTCCCACGGAATTTTAACATGCGGAGTCATGGTCCTGTCCATCATGCTCACGACCACTAGCACAGCCTTACCCTCTTTATCATGCCGCAGAAAACTCAGGATATGCCGATCATCATAGTCCCAGCTATTCCCCTTATTGGCATATTGCAAGCCATAGTACAGGCCATTTTCCAACAATGGTTGGGTTGTGAGGGTCCGGAGCAATTGTACATAGTCCTGACGCAAGACCCTTTCGGCAACAGTGGAGTGGCCACCATCAGCAAGCCCGTCGTTATACCAACGCTGGACTGCAGGCATACAGCCATAGTCAAAAATGGATGTTTTACCATCATCACCGCTGTAGCCACTGGCACCCTCAGCAGGCTCGCCGACCTCTTGGCCGTTGTAGATCATGATCGGACCAGCGGAGGCTGCCCCTGCCAATAGTAATGCTGGTAAGCTAGCTTGGGCGCTTGTTGCGCCAAATTTTCCTGCGATCCGGACCTCGTCATGGTTCTCGACAAAGCGCAATAAACTACCATGAAACGCCTTGGTTTGGTCTAAGGCACTATCCCAATCATTGGCCCTTGGTTCGCCCTTAGCCAAGGCTAAGTTAAGGTCATACATTCCGACTTTGTCATAGAGCCAATCGAAGCCACATTGACGCAAGTAGAGCTCATACTTATTGGGCTCGTATACTTCGCCAATCCAGACCAAGTCTGCTTTATTTGTTTTGAGTTTGTTGATCACCCAGGTCCAGAACTGGTCTGGGACAAGCTCAACCATATCACATCGGAATCCATCTACCCCAAGTCCTACCCAATAGCTCAAGATGTCATACATTTTGTGCCAAGTGTCTGGTGGGGAATTTAGGTCGCCAACAAAAGTCTTCGTGCCAGGCAAGTAGCCATAATTCAACTTGATGGTCTCGAACCAGCTATCGGCACTAGGTTGAGGTTCAAAACGATCATCGCCTGTGGCCTTAGCCGGGACTTCTTGGTAGCTGGACTCGAACTTGATTCCATATTGATGTGCATTATGACCAGTAGGAGCGACGAACTCCGTGCCTGGCAGGTAGTAGAAATTATTCTGGAGGTCAAATGCTTTTGTATTGTCGTCCTCCGCGCCAAGAGATTGGTACCCTTTTGGCAAGGCATCAGAGATGTATTGGCGGGCTACATGGTTGGGTACAAAGTCAATTATCACTTTCAGCCCTGCATTTTGAAGCCTTTTTAGACAGGCTTTGAAATCAGGCAGTCTTTTAGACGGGCTTGAGGCCAAGTCTGGGCAAATATCATAATAGTCCCGGATTGCGTATGGTGACCCAGCGATGCCCTTCACCACCTCGGGATGGTCAGCCGCAATTTTGCTTTTAGGATAGGCCGTCAAGCTGGCATGCTCCAGCACACCGGTGAGCCAAACATGCGATACGTTCAGATCCTTCAGGCTGTGGACGACCGCGTCATTGATGTCATTAAATGTTCCACACCCGTTTTCGGCTAGTGTGCCAAATTGTTTGGCTGTTGGGTTTTTGTTGCCAAACTGCCGAACAAATAGCTGATAGACAAGGGGTTTGAACTGGGTGGATACTGCCATATCGTGATATTGCCTCTGTTGAGGTGATTGGGTGGTATTAATTGTTGGTTAGGGTTTGGCCTGTAGCTAAAAACACTAAGGGCAAAATCATTGGGCCCTATTTACACATTTGCTCAAGCTATGCCATTACCCTTTAGGTCCGCACAGTAATAGCATATCCACCCAGTATGCAACTATGTTGCCAAAGTTAAGGATGGGTAGTAAACTGACCTTGATGGCAAGATTACCAAATAATGGGCAATTATGATACCGATTTTGCGTAAGGTGCATAGTCTACAGGCCCTAAGGACTAGTTTTGTATGCCTAGTCCAGTTAATTTTGGCATCTTCTGCCCCTGCTCAGGATAGCCTATGTACCAATATTACATGGCCAACGACTGACCTATCACCACCAAAGCAGCCCACCTGATGTCTTCAGCCATTGACCTTTCTGTCATCATCCCGATCTATAACGAGGAGGCCAACCTGCCGACCTTGTATCAGCGGTTGACCAAGGTGGCGCAAGATTTGGGCGTATCCTACGAGCTGATATTCGTCAACGACGGCAGCAGAGACAAATCTGCTGATTTGATGAAGGCCCTAGCCATGGCAGATACTGCGGTCCGGTATGTGATTTTGAGTCGCAATTTTGGGCACCAGATAGCAGTCAGTGCTGGTCTGGATAGGGCACTTGGCGGCAGGGTTGCAATTATCGATGCGGATTTGCAGGACCCACCCGAGCTCATTGCCGACCTCTGGACCAAGATGGATGAAGGCTTTGAGGTGGTTTATGCCCGTAGGCGCAAACGCCCTGGCGAAAGTTGGCTCAAACTACTGACTGCCAAGGTGTTCTACCGCTTGCTAGCCAGCATAACATCGGTCTCAATACCAGTCGATACCGGTGATTTTCGCCTGATGGACGCCAAAGTGGTCCACTACCTAAAGCTGATGCCAGAGCAACATAAATTTTTGCGTGGCCAAATCAGCTGGATCGGGTTTCGGCAAACCTACATAGAGTATGACCGCCAAGAGCGTGCAGGTGGCGTCACAGGCTATACCTACGCTAAGATGATCAAGTTTGCGATGGATGGTATTACCTCCTTCTCGGACTTCCCGCTCAAGTTGGCCACCTTTACAGGTTTCACGATTAGTGGTGTGGCTGCATTGGTGCTTATTTATGCACTTTACGGCAAACTAGTATCTCACACCACTGTTGACGGTTGGGCCAGCCTTATGGTTTCGATTTTGTTTTTGGGCGGTGTCCAGTTGGTCACGATCGGCATCATAGGCGAGTACATAGGTCGGCTGAGTCAAAACGTCAAAAATCGACCTCTTTACATTGTTGATGAGGAAAAGAAACTAGATTCCTAGTTTGGGGGTTGCCCCTACATCCTAGACGTCAATTCATAAACGAAAAACACCATGCCTATAGCCTTTTGAGCCAAAGGTAGGGTGTTTTGTTTGGTATATGCCCCTAGTCTAAGAGCCTTTATTGTTTGATTAGAACCATTGGGCGGTGGCCATCCACCTTGAGCCAATAGGTGCCTGAAGTTAAAACTGCGAGGTCAAGATCGCCCTCCGGATTGGGCTGGCCCATAATCACGACTTGACCTAGGCCATTGAATATCTGGACCTGATGTATTGCCTTATCCCCCATGATTTTGACCAACCCCGTATTCGTCGGGTTAGGATGCAGGCTGAGTTGCAAAGTTATTCTGTTTGGCAACCCAACAACCAAGAATGCTGCACTGGTATCTGCCCCGCATCGGTTAGTAGCAATGACTGTGAACGATCCTGATGTAGAGGTCGTGATAGGTAGGCGACGATTCGTGGATCCTGTCAAGATGCTGCCGTTACGATACCACTGGATACCACCAGAGACTGAGCTAACTAAAAAGCCAGAAGAGTCAATAATGATTGGTTTGGCAGGTTTGGCCACTGGGCGTGGGATCGGCAACTTGCGCCAAGCACCTGGCCCACAGCTATTGATCGCCCTAACGAAAAGAGCACTGGTGTCCGTTAGGGCAGGGACGATATAGGTGGCCGAGGTATCAGTGCCCGATTGTGGTACCCAGCCCGCAATAGAGGAGGTGAACTCAAACCGCGTAATGCTGCCAGATCGTACACTTGATAGGGTGAAAGGCTGTCCTGCACAAAGCAAATTAGTAGTGGGCCTTGGCAGCAACTGCGATACATTGGCAGTCCTGATCGGCGCTGGCAAGACAATGGTTAGCTGCTTTGATCTGGAGGAGGAGTCTTGGTAGGCGACAGTTAGGTAGCTGATAGTTGAAGTGGTTGGCAGGCTTCGGGCAACCAAAATAGTGTCCTGACTAAAACCTTCCCACCCAGTGCCTAATGACCAAAGAACTGACTTCATGCCAGGAACACGCCTCAC
>CANHWS010000237.1 GCA_947464365.1 Cytophagaceae bacterium
CCAGAATATCGCCACAACGACCAACGGTTTCCATAGCATCACTGTCCTGACAGATGGCTTTAGCGACTGGACCTCAAGTGATGAGGATAACGTATTGCCAGTTTCGTTCACCTCGTTCCGTGGCAAAGCTCAAGTGGGTGGCAATCAGCTGAGCTGGACTACCGCACAGGAGACCAACAACGCTGGCTTCACCGTAGAGCGTAGCCAAGATGGCCGCAACTTTGAGCCAATCGCCTTCGTTAAGGGCACCGGCACAACCGCTAACGCCCAGCAATATGCCTACTTCGATCAGTTCGGTCGGACAGCCTACTACCGCCTCACCCAACGTGACTTTGATGGCAAAACTGCCTTGTCGGACATCATCTATGTCAACCGTGCCGCCAAGTCCAATGACCTGACCTTGTATCCGAACCCTGCCACCAAGTTTGTCCGCCTCAGTGGCCAAGACGCCCAGGCACAGGTCGAGGTCCTCGGCACATATGGTCGCACCCTGATCAGCATCTCTGTCACCGCAGGCGAAACGATTGATTTGTCTAAACTCCCAGCAGGTGTCTATCAGTACCGCATCACTACCGATGGTGGTAGCAAAACCAACAAGTTGGTGATCTACTAGTCCTTAACCCAAGTCTATAGTACCACAAAAGCCGACGCCCTAGGGTGTCGGCTTTTGTGTTGTGGGGTTTGGACCGAGAGCTTAGAAAGAAGATTTAAGGGATTTTTGGGGTGGGTTGGTAAAAACAAGATATCAATTGGGTCGTCGCCAACTAACGAACGAGTACGCACGAATCTCTTTAATCTGATGAATCTGCGTTTGGGCAGGCAAATACGTGATAGCCTAATAACTCTCCAATCGAGACTCCAGCAGGGGTACCAAGTCATCCCACTCTATACCCCAATTGGTGCCGTACTTTTCAAAAACCGCCTTGGTTTCTTCAAGCGTAGGTTCTTCCCACCGAGGTGTATTTCGGAGCCCCCAACATATTTCAGCTGCATTGTCGACACTGTTCGGAATAAGCTCCCATTCGGGATGACTTTTGACTTCAAAAAGTCTGCCATCAATTGTGAGATTCCTCAATTGTTTTTTCCCATCGTGCTCTTCTAGCTGGTAGGATTTGACTTCTTCAACGTACTTGCCAGTACTGAGATCTTGCATACTTTGCCTGAGGACTTGACTTATGCTCCCTTCAGGTCCAAAGTCCCAGATGGTGGCCCCGTTATGGACAACATGACCTCCTGTTTCGGTAAGGATGAGCGCTACCTCAACTTGCTTACCAACCACTCTCTGACCATCCGCTATCTTGCTATGCAACTTACAATCATGGTCGCCAAAGACATAACTAAAGCCTGGACGGTGTTTGCACTTGACCGTCTCTTTGTGGTTATGTGACTCCGATAGGAAGTTTTTTTCGTTTTTCACATCTGCACGTGCATCGACCACCAGAGCATGGAGGAACAGCTTATGATTAGCAAAGTTCAGGTAGCAAACCTTTAGCATTTGATGTGCAGCCAATTTGGTTGTGATCTGAGCGTCAGCAGATGGGTTTTCAGCAATGGCATAGTCGTTTTCTGTTGACGATAGTAATCCCTTTGCAACAAGACCACTGAGTAGGTTGTCACAAACCTGGACAGGAAGTGAAGGGAACAGGTCCTTATTGAGTTGGTTGGCATTGATGCGTCCTAGCTGCCTTACATGTTCAAGGATGCCGGTCAAGATCGTGTCTCCTTGGACTATCAGAATTTCGTGTGCCTTGACATAAGCCTCTTGGAGTATGGCTGTTGCGGTGATGGTGATTGCGTTTTTCATTTTGATTGGAAAGAGTTTGAATTATTGATTGACTGAAGTGGTGCTTCCTAGACTCATGTGGGGTTTGTTGGCGAGGTCCTTTAGGGCCTCACTCAGGCTTTTGCGGATCATAGTTCTTGGTCCAAAAAGGAATAGTCTGCTTTTGGCACGTGTTAGGGCCACATTAAGGCGATTGGGAACATGATAGAAAGAATCTTTGGTGTATTTGGTGAAGCACAACAGCACGACATCAGCTTCCTGCCCCTGCACGCTGTCAACCGTTTTGACCACAGGCTTGATGGTTGTTAGCTTCATTTCTTTTAACATTTCCTTCATCTCGTTGAGCTGTTCTCTATAGAAGGTGATGACGTACACCGTGATCATTGGTTGGCTTCCTTGAGCTAGTTCCTTTGCGTAGGCGTCAAGCTTGAGGAGTGTCTGTTTTACTGCCTCTCTTTCATAAGGGCAATTCATACCTCCATCCCCATCCTGTTGGTTGATCCAGACCGCAGCTGATTGGTCTTCAGTGCCGAGCAGACCAAGGTGTGTGTTGATTGAACACGAAGCAGGTGTGCGCATGTTTTCATCATTATAAAAGTGTTCTCTCGAGATTTGGGCTAATCCATCCACCATTCGATGTTGATAGCGTAGGCTTTCAAATCTCGAGGTGGTATCAATATTTGAGCCCTCAAAACCATACAATAAGCCGAACGACGTATTTTCTGGGTACAGCATCTGGGGTAATCCTTCCTGGAATAGCTCAAGGACGGAGGGCAACATCACGCGCCCAATTTTTTTCAGGACTTTAGCCTTGTCGATAAGGTCGTAGTGTTCTAGTGTCTCATCCAGCTGGTGTTCGCACTTCTCCATGCGTGCAGGATCCATCCTGTATTCATACGCCTCACTTAGGGGTTTGGCAAATGCTTTTGCCACTTCTGGCTTGATGTCAAGCTTTGAAACCAGAGCCATCTCCAGCTCAGCATTGTTGGCATAGGGAGCAAGTTGTTTTGTGTCGCCCACTAAGACCCAACGTTTGGCATACTTCGCCGGGACCAAGAAGCCTTGCATTGTCACCTTTGATGCTTCATCAACAATCAGATAGTCAAAGAGCTCAAAATCTGGCTGTGGGTTCCTCAGGCCAGGATGCTGGAGGATACCAACCAAGGTGCCTACCACCAGATTGGCTTGGTTCAGCAGGAAGTGCTGAAACTCCGTCTTGAACTCTGACTCTTCAGTCTGCTTCGCAAGCCCATGTAACACCTCTTGGCCGCGAGTTCTTTCGCTTACACTTTCAAGGTGGTCCTTAGTGGTCGTGATGAAATCCTTCAACAGGTTTTCTGTACCATACTTTCTCCAGACATTTTGTTGGACAGTTGTTGGGTTTGAGGCAATGCGAACGGCCAGCACTCCCAATGAACAATTATAATCGGTTTGCTTTTCCAAAAGACGCTCAAGGACACTATCCAAAGCAACGTGAGTTGCTGAGCTGAACAGGATGCGTTTGCCTTGCTGGACAAGCTGCAAGATCAGCTCGAGAATCACAGTTGATTTGCCTGAACCAGGAGGACCTTCAAGTACAGCGATGTCTGGTGTGTTGAGGGCCTTGTGGACAAAGTCCCTTTGCTCGTCTAATCCTGCCCGATCCTTGTCAATCAAGATTTTCCAATTAATGTCATTTTCAACTACCCTAGTTGATGATTGAAGTTGTTGATCCCAGTTGTTTTTTCCTCTCAGAAGCTGCTGGAGCGGCATGTGATGCTGGGCTTCAGAACTTTCCCAGGTCCTGAGTGCCTCTTTTTGTTTTTCCAGCTCATAGAGGTTAAATAGGACAAACATTTGCTCAGTCGCCTTAGGTCGATCTTGGAATACGACATAGTGGGTGGTCCGATCCCCAAGGCTGGTTTTCCCGACTTTGCAGACTGGTTGCCCTTTCTTGTCACAAGGATTTGTACCCAAGATTGGCATTGATGGGTCTTCGATGGCTGAGTCCAGCACCTTTTCTATGATTGCTTTTTGGTATCCTTGAGGTACTGCTTGTGTTGTTTTGCTATACAAGTACCAGCGATTCATTTTAGGTCCTAAGGCCTTCAAGTCCTTGACAGCAAAAGATGCCACGACACCCGTATGGACTATTTTTAACTGTCCTGTCTTTTTCTTGCAGTGTGATGCTGGTAAGTAGAGCATACCAGCCTCAATGAAGATGAGATCATTCGACTTTTTAGGTGAGCGGCTTTCATGATCAACACCCCAAAAGGAGATCTCGGTAACTTTGGTTGAGTTGATTGGTGTTCCGTCGATTGATGGGAGTTTGCAGGCCCAGTATTCTGTGGGGAATACAGGATTGTCTTTTGAAACCTTTTTGAGGTTGTTGATTTGAGTCTCAATGATAGACTTGTGGTCCTGAATGAAGGTGGGGTTTGACATGGTTGTGCCGTGCTGGCGAAGGGATGGAATAGGGATGAGGGTGCTGTGTAAGAAGGATGAATCCTTGCTACAATTGGGTGGGCTGGGATAAATGAATGCTTGGTTTAGGCCAGGTTTTTATGTCGTCTCTGATGACATTGCAATGTTAGATCAGCTTGGTAGGGTGCTGGAAAATATTTACATTTGAGACAAGTTTGACGCTATTTTAGACATGATTGACGAAAAATCACCGAAAGAGCTCCTGATTGGAGCCTTAGAGAACAATAATACTGTCAGCATTTTGCTCACAGGACCCAGTGGATCAGGCAAGACACATACCATCGAGGCGGTGTTGGAGGCCAAGCACATTAAACGGCAATACATAGCCGCAATATTTGCTCCCGTGACAGTTGAGGGATGGCAATCATTGATGGGAGAGCTATTGCGTGACCAGATTCGCGTGCTAGTCATCGACCACATAGAGGACATGCCGATGCTTGCGCAGTCAGCCATGTTTCATACCTTCTCTAACACCTATGGCGACCTTAGTTCTTTTCCGGACTCATCCTACCGTGTACGAGCGATTTTCACCTCTGTCAAAACCGTAGCTGAGCTGAGGTCAAATGCTGATATCATTATGCCTCATGTATATGACAGGATTAGCCAGCTCATTATTCGGTTCTATCCGCTGACAAGCGTTGAAAATGTATGGGGGCGCTTTAAGGAGGTTTGGTCGGCAATGAAGTTTTCAGACAATAATTCATTGCCCAAAGAAGGTAGCCTCAGGACATGGATCAGCAGCAACATCGACAAGATGAACGGCAATTATCGAGATCTTGAAAAGTTAGCCATCCGGTGGCATAATCGGCGTTTGTTGGGTTTTGACGAAGATCGGATTTTGGCCCATATCAACCGTGAGTACCAAGAGATTGGTTTTGGTGCTGAACCAGAACAGGATGGGGCCATTTTCCATATTCCGCAACCAAATGGCACAACCGTCAACTGGACTACTATCGAGGCAGACTTCAGGCGGTACCTGCGCGAATGGGCCGTAAAGGAATTTGGTTCATCAGCTGAAGCTGCAGGCAGACTTGGGGTCAGCAACCGAACCCTTGATCGCTGGAAATAGCAATAAGTTCAGACAA
>CANHWS010000238.1 GCA_947464365.1 Cytophagaceae bacterium
GTTTGCCTACTGCACCGACAATGCGGCAATGATCGCGATGGCAGGTCACTTCTTACTTCTTGATGGTCGGGATGATGGCCAGAACCTTGACGTATCGCCGAACCTGAAATACTGAGGTAGGACCATAAAACAAAAATGGACTCGCCAGCCGAGTCCACCTTTTCTTTTAATCGAAACAAACACACACTTTAATCAACAATCACGCCCATCAGGACTGATTGCCTAACCATCATCTAGCATAATACGCTCTAGAAGAATTTACGATCCGGAACATTCGGGCAGGATCTGGTTTAGCGCATCTCCTGAGGGAACAACAGCTAAGGAGACCTGCCCAAGCTGGGCGTTGCGGACTGCGATACAAAGATGCTAAGTGTATTTGAGTGCTGTTATTTACTACTTTGGCAGATCTTTGCCAGATCTTACCAAATCTGTGGCAATTTTTTTTCTAAGTTTACCAAAACATTACTTTCCCCCTTTGCGGAGACTGATTTGTCAATTTGGTGTGCTTTAGCCACCTAGTCTCCTTATTTACCCGTATATGTCCATCATCAAACCAGCAACACCCGAAGATGTAGAGAGTCTGCGAAGCTGCCTGCTGTTGGTGGAACAAAAGTTCGGAATGGGCACCCACCATACCTGGACCGAAAGTTCATTCCGGATCCTGTCTGACCAAATCACGACAGCCTCCAAACGGACCGTTAGTACCAATACATTGAGGCGGCTTTATGACAAGGTGGTCGAAGGGGATGGTGATTACTTGCCTAAGGTCGAGACCAAAAACGCCCTAGCCATTTACCTAGGACACAAGGATTGGTATCACTTCGTTACTTTCAAACCTGACCAAGGTAACATTGCACCCACACCTGAGTCTACACAACAGATGTTGCAGGATGTGGATCTATCGACCCTTTGGTTAGATGGCCCAATTTTGGCCCCAGATACAGATCATCAGGCTGACATCAGCCCAGCCAACGACAAGGATAGAGAAGGGATAGAGGTTATACAATCTACCCCAAACACGGGCCAACAGCAAAATCGTACCCCAGTCCTTTCCCAATACAAACACCGATACATACAATATGGACTGGTCTTGCTACTGGGTCTGGTTGTCGGGTTGGTCTTTTACAGATACTATTGGTCTGCTGGTGCACCGCTGGCAGCCGCGCCAGCCAAGTTTGCCCGCCTTGTCCGAATAAACAAGGTTGATACCTCCCAACTCCCTTTCGGACAGGAGTATCGTGTAGAGTATAGCGGATATAATCCTGATAGCTTGTTCTTAGACTTTTATGATGGGAAACGCGGGTCTGTGACAGACAATGCTAACTTTTTTAGTGCCAGATATTTTGCCCCAGGATTCTATAGCGTGACCCTACGGAGCCATGAAATGATCCTTGACCATGATGATATGATCATTCCTAGCCAAGGTTGGAAGCGTTTCATCATGACCTCACAATCCGTATTTGACTATCCTGAGTCTTCCACAATTACAGAAGCTACTGCATTAAGCAAAGGTGAGCTGACCAACTTAGCGCTCAAACTAAAGCAAGAGCTCAGGACCCATTACGAAAACATCGGGACACTCAACTTCCCAACGGACGACTTTAACCTTACTGCCAGAATCAAGAACAACCTTTTGCTTAACGACCTAGATTGTTACTCGTCTAAGCTGAAGGTGCTAGGTACAGATGGCGCGTTCGTGATTTGTTTTACCAAACCTCAATGTGCACGCCTTACTTGGAACATGTTCGGCGATGTAATCATCACCGGAACCAAACTACCGCAAGAAAACCTAGCGATCGACCTCACAAAATGGCGCACCGTCAACTTAGCTGTCCGAAACAAAGTAGCCAAGGTAAGTGTGGACGGCAAAGTTGTCCTGACCGTCCCTTTCAATAAGGAGATTGGCAAATTACAGGGCATAGAGTTCAGATTCGAAGGAGACGGAAAGGTAGAATTTGTAACCGTCAAGAACAGCAAAGGCGAGGTCATGCACAAAAATGTGTTTTCAAAAACGACTAGCAACTAGCCAGTCCTATCGTTTCAACTATTGCCTGAATAGACCTCGGCTCGTTTGAGGCCATCTGATCATATGGAATTTCTGTTTTGGTTCGGCCTTGTGCTGGCATTTTATACCTACCTAGGTTACGGGCTAGTCCTATTTGCCTTAATCAAGCTCAAACGACTGTTAACTAATTCAAGGCAAGCGTTCGACCTAACAATAGAGCCCGAGGTCACCCTTGTCATTGCCGCCTACAACGAGCGCAAATTCATCAACAAAAAGGTAGCAAACTGTCTTGCGCTGGACTACCCATCTGATAAGCTCCGAATCATGTTCGTGACGGATGGGAGCAATGACGGGAGCGAAACATACTTAGCACAATGGGACCGATTAACGATCCTGCATGACCCCAAACGAGCTGGCAAGATAGGCGCGCTAAACCATGCTATGCGCGAGGTCCGGACACCGATTGCCTTGTTTTGTGATGCAGATACGATGCTGAACCCAGCCGCAGTCCGCGAGATGGTCAAGCACTTCCAGAACCCCAAAGTTGGCTGTGTCGCAGGCGAAAAGCGCATCATGAATGCGGAGGCCGAGGCTGCAAGCGGCGCTGGCGAAGGTATTTATTGGAAGTACGAAAGCCTACTCAAAAAGTGGGATTACGAGCTCTATTCTGTCGTTGGAGCAGCTGGCGAACTATTCGGGATCAGGACCGAGCTATTTGAGCCCGTCCACAAAGAAACCATCCTAGATGATTTCATGATCTCACTCCGGTTGGCACAACATGGATACATCACGGCTTACGCACCTGAGGCCTATGCAACAGAGCCGCCAGTCAACAAACTAAGCGACGAAATCAAACGCAAAATCCGCATCTGTACCGGAGGTTGGCAATCTATTTTCTGGCTTACCCCCCTTCTTAATCCGTTCCGCAATCCTGTCCTGACCTTTCAGTATGTCAGCCATCGGGTGCTACGCTGGACCTTGACACCCATTTTTCTTTTTCTGCTCCTGCCCATCAACCTGTGGCTTGCCACGTTTGTTGGTGGTATCTACACATTGTTGATGTGGTCCCAGTTAGGATTCTACTTTTTGGCAGGCCTGGGTTGGTATACCGAGCGACGCAAGCTCCGCTTCAAGGCCCTTTTTATCCCATTCTACTTCTGTATGATGAATGTAACGGCCCTCATCGGGATGAAGCGTTACTTCAACAAACAGGGCACAGTGCTTTGGGAAAAGGCTGATAGGGGGTAACCTGCGTCCACAATGGGCTCTGAAACCTGATTAAACAGACCTAGTTCTTGAGCCTTACGATTAGTTTCTTGAGCCGCTTTTTCTGCTCAATACTAATGAAGGTGGCTATCTTGATCTTGAGGTGACCAAACCTTGCACTTTTATCAACCTTGAAGAACTCAGTAGCGGTGCGTTCGTCGGCTTGGGTCTGGACCCTGACATTTTCAGGATGGATAAGAGGGAATTCAATTGGCTCCGTACCCAGGCCAGCTAAGGCTATGTTAGGATCAACAGAGTTGGTGGCATCAGCTCCAAAGCCCAAATTCTGGACCAAGTTAACCTGGGGGATGATCCCTAAGCCATTATGTTGCCACATCATGAACTTCCAGTGGTAGTCCCACGTGTCCAGATTACCAGACATGATGTAGTCATAGATCGCTAACCAATAGCTACGGTCCTGACTACGCGAAAAAAGGCGAGCGAGATTTCGTTTGTGCTGGTTCCGATCAACAGCCTTCAGCTCAAGGTCAAAATATTGCCATGCCCGACGCCACCCTGCCCAGCCCCAAATGTGATTATAGTGGCTGAAGTAGTAACTATCCTGCCCCCAACGCTTGCCAAACTGGAAGTTGCTGGCTGATATGTGCATTACACGCTCGTCATATCGGTAGCGCTCAAGACACTCGGCAGCGTAGGCAAAGAACGAAGGCTCGCAATAACAATCATCTTCGAGGACAATCCCCTCCTCTACCTCAGAAAAAAACCAAGTTATAGCCCCCGAGATCGAGAGCTTAGCACTTAGATGTTCTGTGCGATATAGCTTGATGACCTCGCATGGCCAGTCCACACTTTGGTCAAACAAATCCCGAACGGCTTGCACTTTCGCAACGTCAGCTGGGTCGGCTGGGTTGGGTGCATTGTTGGCGACATATAGCCTTGTGGGCCTTACCAAACGCAAAGAGTCCAACACCTTGGCCGTTGTATCGAGCCGTTTGTAGGTGATCATCAAGACTGGTACTTGGAGCGACTGGTCGGCCATAGGTTGGGATTTTGGACCTAAAAAAAATAGACTCTAATCAAACACTATTAGATGCCAATCTGGCCTATTGCATCTGACGTGCCAGCAAGATAGTAGCCTTCGCCTCGTCGAGCAAATGATTGGCTGGTTGATATGGCACCCATGCCTGCAACTTCTTGATGCTAACCTCTAGGGTTTGGTCATAGACGTTCAGGTCATTGGTATTAGTCTCGATGTGGGCATTCCCAAGGCCGAGGGTCTCGTAGGCCTCAGCAACATAGCCTGCTACATCCAACATCGAAAAGGTTTGGCCTCCGCCTAAGTTGAAAACATCATTGGCGGCCCCTTTCGAGATACAGGCCATAACAACTTGGCATACGTCGCCCATCCAGACGAAGTCCCGAATCGGCTTGCCGTTGCTTCCTAGCTTGACGATCCCGGCGCTTGCAACCGATTTACAGAGGTCATTTAGGACGAGGTACCATTTGCTACTGCCCGTCTCGAGGGGCGATCCATAGCTATTAGTCAGCCTAAAAATGGTAAAGTTGACCCCCTTTGTGGCTGCAAACTGACGGACGTAATACTCTGCAAACAGGTGAGTGGTGCCATAGTCATGTTTCGGCACCATGGGCATATCCTCCGTAATCAGGCCACTATTGAGACCATAAGCATGGAATGTACTGAAGTACAAGAAGTGGGTGCTTACCCCCTTACCAGATTCGTCTAGCCACTGCAACAAGTTGCGCGTCCCGAGGGCATTAATCTGCAATGCTTTTTCGGGATAGCCCGGTGCATTGCCTTCGTTCACGCTCGCAAGGTGGATGATGGCATCAAAAACTTGGCCAGTTAGGGCCTTTTGTACCGATGCTAGGTCGCCGATATCGGCAAACAACCTATTAAAGGCAAGGTCGCCAAGCACTGCGCGGTTATTACTACTCAGCGTCGTGACATCGTGCCCGGCAAGGACTAGTGCACGTGTCAACCAAGACCCTAGGTTACCAAGGCCACCTGTTATCAATATTCTCTTCATAAGATACATGGTTGAACTTGGCTCAGAA
>CANHWS010000239.1 GCA_947464365.1 Cytophagaceae bacterium
CAATGAGGCTAGTTGTTGCCTTGGCTCGCCATGACAAGGTGCCTGATGTTAATCAGGATTTGGCCAAGGGCGAAGCCACCGAACCGCAAAATTGCGCAAAAATGCTGACATGCCCCATATCAATCTCTATCTGCTTGATGGTCTGTGACTTAGGTGCTAGCTCAGGGCCTGACATCCAGCACCATTACATAATCATCCATGACGTATCCCTCACCAATATCCAGGACCTCCTCGCGCCTGACCCTGAAACCTTGCCGGAGATAAAAGGAGTAGGCTGGGTTCAGTTTATTGACATTGAGCTCTAGCTGCATGGCACCAAGGGGCAGCCTATTAACAACTGCCTCCAATAGTAGTTTTCCATAGCCTCTACCTTTGACTGCAGGATCGAGGTATAACTTATGTAGCCGGTACTCGTCTGGTGCAGAAGGGTGAGGTCCGTAGCTGGCATAGCCAACCCAATTTTCGTCATCTGGCAATCCCTTCTGTTCTGTAGGATTTCCTTGCCCCTCGATCATGATTAACCAGCTGATATCGCCCTCTCTAATTTGGGTTTTAATGGTCTCCAGATTATACATCCGGCCCAACATATACTCGATCTGTGCTTGGCTGATAATCCCTGGATATGCGGCCTGCCATGCCTTGGCAGCGAGTAGGCCAAGGCGCTCAGCATCTATGATTGTAGCCAGACGATAGGTTAGATTCATAGGTGCGCTTGGGTCAGGATATTCAGCTAGGTGATGAGGTGTAGCAAGGTACTGGTTTGGCCTGTTAAGATCAAAAAAGAAACCTAATGACTAGGCCATAACATGTAGGCCCTGCCCTAATTTTCTTGATAATGTGTATATAACAGTAGCCATTAAACGTACAAACCGCATCCTAACACCAACCATTTGTCAAAAAGATTTAGACTCAGGTATAGCCTACCATACTATTTTGGTCAGTAAAATATGATTGTTGGTCTTGCATTTTTGTGCATCTGTCTAAACATTGTCCTATATTTGGCAAGCCCAACTATTCGCTTGCTCCAGAACCATGGTGTCGATCACCAAAATTTAAGTATCTAGCAAGCGCATTAATCTTGCTTTAATGTCTGCGAATAAGGCTAGTTCCTACGGCAGATAGGGCAGGATTCTAAACCACCGATCAACCAAAAGGAACAACCAAGAATAAATGCGACCACTTCTGCTAAGCAGGAACAAACGCTACATGATCTATTTCAGTATCATGGCCGTTGTGATAAGCCTCTTTGTACTGATTTACCTCTTGCTTAAGCCTGTCGAAACGTGGCCTATCCCTGCGCAGGAGCTAGGTTTCAACAAGGACTTGCGCATCCTGAGGGGGAAATACCTAGTAGAAAATGTTGCCCATTGTGCCCATTGCCACAGCCCAACGGACTCAACAAAGTTCGGATTCCCGGTCCTCGAAGGTCGCAAATACAGCGGCGGTTTCCTGATGGGGCATAACCAAGGCCTCCCCGCTGAGCTTTATGCTGCCAACTTAACGCCCTATGGCCTCAGCAAGTATCAGGACGACGACCTTTACCGTGCCCTGACCCAAGGTGTCGCCAAAGATGGCCATGTGATGTTCCCGTTGATGCCGTATGGTGCGTACAGCAAAATGGACCCTCAAGATGTCTGGTCGATGATCGCCTACCTGCGTACCCTGCCTAGTATCCGGAACGATGTGCCGACCAGCACTGTTGACTTCCCGGTAGGATTGATCAACAAGTTGAGCCAACCCAGCCCTCAGCCAACGAGTTTTGCTAGCTTGAGCCAAGAGGCTGATCTTGGGGCCTATTATGCCAATATTGCGGGCTGCCTAGAGTGCCATAGCCCCGAAAATAGTCGTCACGAGGCCGACTTATCACAAGCAGGGGCTGGTGGGCGTGCTTTCGTTTTGCCAGGTGGCGGCGTGGTCCGGTCCTCTAATATCACACGAGAGCCAAGGACAGGAATCGGCAGTTGGTCTGCGGACCGTTTTGTGAGCCGGTTCAAACAGTATGCAGACTCGGCCTATCGCCCAGAGACAATCCCAGCCGGAGGCGCCAATACCTATATGGCTTGGCATTTCTTTGCTGGTATGGAAGAGGCAGATCTCAGACGGATTTACGCTTATCTCCGCACCTTGCCACCTCAAAGTAATCAGGTTGTCCGATATAGCCCAGCATCAAATTAGAGCGCTGTATTAAGGTCGATTAGGGGCTTCTCAGGGGCCGATCAGGGACCAAGGGTGGGACCCTAGATGTAATTTGGCCCTATATTGCAGCACCTATTGGCGATGATGCTGGCACTGAGACCAGCAAGTGATCAGCTGCCATGGCTTTGCGAATATGATTTGGCCCAAAATATCTGTTGTCACGACCAACTATAACCTTGCCGACTATCTGGAGCGGACCATCAAGTCTGTGCTAGACCAAGGTTATCCCAACCTCGAGTACATCATCATCGATGGCGGCAGTACGGATGGTTCGGTTGAGATCATTAAACGATATGCCGACCGGCTGACCTATTGGGTAACAGAGCCAGACAAAGGGATGTATGATGCGCTCAACAAAGGTTTGCAGCATGCCACTGGTGATATCATGACCTATATCAATAGTGATGACCTGATCAGCCCTGGTGCATTATCCTTGGTAGCAGAGCTTTTTGTGGCCTACCCCCAGATCAGCTGGGTTACGGGTACCATCGCCCAGATCGACGAACAAGATCGCCTTATCCAAACTGGCCCTTCCGAGCGATGGTCTGCCTTGCGGTACTATAGTCAGGACTACAAATGGATCCAGCAAGAGGGTACTTTTTGGCGGCGCTCATTATGGGAGGCCGCAGGAGGATACCTGAAAACAGACCTGCAACTTGCGGGTGATTTTGAGCTCTGGTTGCGCTTTTTCGCCCATGCCAAGCTGTTTAATGCCAGTACCGTCCTAGGGCAATTCCGGATAAGGCGCCAACGCAAAACGTCAGCCATCCATAAGTATGAAGCTGAAGTGGCAAGTTGCTTTGCTGCCTTAGTTTTGGCCCCAGAGCTAGCCAACCAAGTACTCCAGGTGCGCAGACTAAAGTGGCAGATCAAGCGCCTACCGATTATACGAAGCAGAACGTTGGCCAAGTTGGCCGCCCTGTATGACTTCCCGCCCGAGATAACGTTTGACCCAGACAACCAATGTCTCAAGCTGACGCAATAAGGCAGAGTTGCACCTAAGGGCGGCATTGCCTTGGTCTATCATTGATCATCAATGTCCGCCCATTTCATAGATAAATTGCCACCCAGAAAAGCATCAGCATGCAGGCAACGGTGGCACAATTAACCGAGACGAACCAACGCCAGCGACAAAAGCATCTGGCCAAACCCAACTAAGGCCCAAGCAACATGCCCGACAAAATTATCGTCTATAACCCGAGCTCATTTGGTGGTACTTATGACTACATCTTGCAGTTGTTGCCCTCCTTACGTGCCCTGGGTGTGCCAGTCGAGATCTGGATGCCAAGCAATGCACCCACCACGGTAGCCGAAGGGCGCAAGCACCTTTTGGCCGACCGTATCGAGGGTGGCAATATCAAAAAGCGTTTTTACTTTTTGTGGCGCAGCCTCATCAGCCCGCTCAAGTTCTGGACCTATATCCGGACCCAGCCCAATGCTTTGGTCTTGTTCAACGACTATGACCAGATCACGATCCCGTTCTGGGTGCCGCTTTATAAGGCCACTAAGGCCAAAGGTCAAGTTTTTGCAGTTGAGCTGCATGACCCCGATCGGGACGAGTTTCCGCCTAGCCTTGGCTATTCGCAGCGCACAATGCTGATGCTGATGGACATCATGGATATCGGCATCTATCATGAGATCCTGAGTGATCGGCTGTATTACAAACAGAGTCACACACGCTATGCCTCGGTCCCGTTTGGCGAGTATGCCATGGCCCCTGCCGACTCCGCTATGGTGCAGCAGCTGGTAGCAGCCCGCATCAATCCCGCCGATCCTAGCAGGCCTTTTGTACTAGCCGGCATCAACGGCAACATACGGCCCGAAAAGAACTATGACCTCGCGATCAAGGCCCTGCCTCACCACCCCGATCTTAAGCTTATCATTGCTGGGCGGGCTGCTAACTCAGGTGTTGATACCAACCTTTACCGCAACCTCGCCACTGAGCTTGGTGTGGCAGACCGCATCATCTGGCTGGAGCGCTTTTTGTCGGACGAAGAGCTGAGCGCCGTGCTAGAAACAACCGACATTATCTTGTTGGCTTATAGTGCGAGCTTCAAGAGCCAAAGTGCCATTTTTGCTAGCCTGATCCCCTTTAGCAGTAATCTGGTGGCCTCCGAAGGCGAAAACGCCATGGCTAAAGCTGTGCGCAACTATAACCTTGGCGAATTGGTAACACCAGACGATCTAGAATCATTGGTCGAAGGTATCGGCCGTGCCAAACAATATGTAGGCACCAAACGCCCTGGCTGGTCGGCCTACAAAGCTGCCAATAGCTGGACCAAAAATGCGGAGACGATCTGGGGGTTGGCTAAAGAGACTAATCAATAGACTATTGTTTGGAGAATATTTGTGGTGCTTTATTAGCTTGTACCTATTCTATTGCTGAGGCAGCAATGACTGTTGGCTATATGCACAGGTTTTGTTGCTATTCATCTATAGCGTTGTTCAATTTTTTGATCGGGTGGTAGCGGTGCTATGATGCCCTTGGTAGAGATAATTAGATTTTCCCAACTTTACCCTTTGCGCTCAGCAATCAAAGCCTTAACATCCACTGACACACCCTTGCCCTCTGCTGCTTCTTGCATTCCCCTTGCAAGATTCAGCCGATTGGCCTCGGTGCTGAAAAGGTGCACGGTCTCTTGCCAACTATTATAGTCTGCTAAGGACACTAGGACCATGGCTTGCCCTTCTGGCCGCTGGATAATGATCTCCTGGCCTTGGTCGGCAACTTGTGCAAAGGTGGCGTCTAGGTTTTGTTGGAAGTCGGCGAGGGTGATGGTGGTTGGTTGGTTGTCTGTAGGCATAACAAAAAGTGCTGTTTAAGGTCAAAAACAACCCCCAGTAGTTAAGTACTGAGGGCTGTTCTGAAAGTCAAGGAAGAATGGTAGGGATTAAGGGAACTGCCAAGTATAAGTCTGGCAAACTACCATGTTCGAGGTTACTGACCTTACAGTTGGCGAAAAGACAAATCCGCTAACCTGAGTCGCACGGAACGAATGAGTACCAGCAGAAAGGATGTAGGAAACATTGGTGTTGCCTGACATTCGCCGTTCAAAAACGCCATCGATCTCTAAGTCGTAAGGATTGGAGCTATTATTATAGATA